>CALEZA010000094.1 GCA_937927965.1 uncultured Candidatus Planktophila sp. | reverse complement strand
AATCCCAAGTGCGCTACGGCGGCGACAACCGCGGTCGCTTACTCATCATCGTTCTCCTTGTTACCTCTCTATTTCTGATCACTCTTGATCTCCGAGGCGTACAGGTAATTGATGGATTGCGCACAGGAACCCAAACAGCTCTTACACCCGTTCAAAAAGTTGGTTCATGGGTCGTATCTCCTTTCCGTAACTTCCTCTCAGATGTCACACACCTTGGTCGCACTCGTAATCAGATGGAGAAGCTCAAGGCAGAGAATGAAAATCTTCGTCTCAAGCTTCAGAACCGTCAGACAGCTGATGCACAACTCAAGCAGCTCAAAGGTGTTCTCAATCTTGCCGGTACAGCAGGCTACAAAGTTGTTAGCGCAAAGGTAATTTCTCAAGGGTCAAGCACTTCATTTACTCAAACAATCACGATTGATGCCGGAACTTCATCAGGTATCCATACCAACATGACAGTGCTTTCAGGTTACGGTCTCGTTGGCGTTGTGAAGTATGCCTATGCAAGTAGCGCACTTGTTCAACTTGCATCAGATCCAGCATTCAAGATCGGTGCGCGCATTGCCGGCACTCAGCAGATTGGAATTCTTAGCGGTCAGGGCACTCGAAAAGGAGTGCTACAGCTTCTTGATAACACCACACAGATCCGCAAGGGCGATGCACTGTTGGCCCGAGGAAGTCAGAACGGGCGACCATTTGTTCCTGGCGTTCCCATCGGCGAAGTCACTTCAGTTGATAACTCACCAGGCGCCGTTACTCAAACTGCTGATGTGAAGTTCTATGCAAACTTCTCAACCCTTGGCGTTGTCGCAGTAGTTGTGTCCGGTGCATCAGCAGATCCTCGTGATGCACTTGTTCCACCGAAACCGCGTCCGACACCAATTCCAACAGTCACTATTTATGCAACACCTGGTGCACCCGAGCCAACACCAACTGCCACGCCGAGCCCTAAGACAAAGTAGCTAGAACCATGTCGCTGCGCGGATTCCTCTTCTCATTTCCCATCTTCTTCACTGTCTTCTTGCTCCAAGAAGCTTTCGTTACACAGATGCGATTACCTGCTGGCGGAATCAATCTACTTCTCGTTGTTGCACTGATTTGGGCGGCGCTGAGCACTCCTGAAATCGGAGCACTGACTGGATTCGGTGCTGGGCTGATGATGGATGTTTCGCAGACTTCTCCTGGGCCCATGGGCCACTGGACACTCGTTCTCATCATTGCTTGCTATGCAATCGCATTCTTGGGTTACGGGGATGACAATATTCGCGGAAATCCCATCAATATTGTCTTTCTCACGACAATCGGAGTTGTTGCTGCGCAAGTTGTCTTCCTGGTTTTGGGATTGATGCTTGGCCAAGAAATCGGAAGCATTACAAATGTCATCTTTCTTCTTGCAGGCTCCGCATTCTGGACAGCAATCATCTCGCCTCTGATTCTTAAAGTAATTTCCTACTTCCACTCCAATATCTTTGGAACCCGGTCACGGATATGAATCAACGTTCCAGACTGAGTCTGCTCGTCACACAAATCTTTATCGCCAGCCTTATGTTTGCTCTCTTCGGTCGCCTTTTTTATCTTCAAGTTGCAGCAGGTCCTAAATATCGCGACGCAGCGCTGAGCATTCAAAGCCGCGACGTTGTAACCCCTGCCAACCGTGGATTTATCGTTGATTCATCAGGTGTACCAATGGCGCTCAATAAAGTGGGCCTTGCAGTCACTGTTGATCGCACGAAGATTGATAAGTTGCCCGATAAAGGTGTTGCCGTTGTTCAAGATCTTGTCACTCTCTTAGGCTTGAACTTTGATGATGTCTGGCAACGCACACGACTCTGTGGTGAACTTCCAAAAGGCAAGAAAGCAGGATGTTGGACAGGATCACGATTCCAACCAATTCCAATTACAAAGACAGCTGATCCGCAGTTAGCGCTACGCATTGTTGAACGCTCTGATCGCTACCCAGGAATTTCTGCAACACCACTTGCCATCAGAAGTTACCCAACAACGCTAGGCCTCAACGGGGGACATGTACTGGGTTATGTCGGACCTCTGACGGAAGCCGATCTTGCTGGAGCAAATGGACGTACTTACTTTAGATCTGAATCCATTGGTAAAGCTGGCCTCGAAACAATGTATGACGAATATCTTCGAGGTACCCCGGGAATTAAAACATTTATTGTTGACCGTAAAGAAGCTGTTACTACAACAAGTAAGAACACAAAGCCAATCGCTGGAAACCATCTCGTTACGAGTCTTGATATTCGACTTCAGGCAGCAGCTGAAGCTGCACTTGCTGGTGCATGTGTCTTTGCGAGTTCAGATGGGCTATGTGTCTCAGTCATGGTCGTTCCCTTTCAGCGCGTCGGCCCGATGGCCTTCGTTAAGCAGCGGATGTAATGAGTAAAAGGTACCCTGTCCCTCTCATAGGCGTAAATTCGCCCTCACACTAGGCGGTCCCATGCTCGTACGCTCCTTTCCAGCGCCCATGTTTGCGACCAATTGCTGGGTTCTTGCATCCGAAAAGGGGTCAGAGTGCATCATCGTGGACCCTGGCATGCCAGATATCTCAGCTGAGATTGAACTTATCATCTCGGAAGAGGGGCTCAAGCCTGTCGCAGCCCTCCTCACTCATGGCCATCTCGACCACACCTTCTCCATAAAGCCCTTGGCAGATGGATATTCCATTCCAACTTATATCCACTCCGAGGATCGCCGCTTTGTCGCAGATCCTGCAGGAATTCATGGTCCTCAATTTATCGAGCAGTTATCAGGAATGAAGTTCGAAGAGCCAAAGGACCTTCAAACTCTCAAAGATGCAAGCACGCTAGAACTAGTCGGCATGAAGATTAAGGCGATTCATGCGCCAGGTCACACAAAAGGCTCGCTGATGTTTCTGATCAATGATGAGATTTTATTAAGTGGCGATGTCCTTTTTGCAGGCTCTATTGGTCGAACCGATCTTCCGACTGGCAGTTCTAGGGATATGCAGCAGACTCTTCGAAATAAGGTCCTCACCCTTGATGACTCAATTCGCGTGCTCCCAGGACATGGTCAAGAGACCACCATTAAATATGAGAGAAAAACAAACCCTTATCTGAAAGAATTAGCCAACTAAGAAGGCAGGGATATGAAATACGAGAAAATTCAAGCGCCTAAGGGCGTTCGTGAATACCTGCCGCCAGAATCTCAAGCATTTGAATGGGTTCGCCAACAACTTATCTCTCCAGCCAAACTCGCTGGTTATCAATTGATGGAGCTTCCAGTCTTTGAAGAGACGGGACTCTTTAGTCGAGGCGTCGGTGAATCCACAGATGTGGTGAGCAAAGAGATGTATACCTTTGAAGATCGCGGCGGTCGTTCCATCACCCTGCGTCCAGAGGGAACTGCTGGCGTGATGCGTGCTGTGATCGAATCAAATCTTGATCGCGGGCAACTTCCTGTGAAAGTTTGGTATTCAGGTCAGTTCTTTAGAGCAGAGCGCCCTCAAGCTGGACGCTATCGTCAGTTTTACCAGGTTGGAATTGAGGCTATTGGAAGCGATGATCCAGCCCTCGATGCTGAAGTGATTGCAATCGCAGATCAAGGATTTAAGAATTTAGGTTTGAAGAACTATCGCCTCGAGATTACTTCGCTGGGAGATGCTGATTCTCGTTCTGCTCATCGCACAGATCTCGTTTCATTTATCGGAAAACTAGATCTTGATGAATCAACAGCTGCGCGAGCAGCCCTGAATCCATTGCGTCTATTCGATGATAAGCGTGATGAGATTAAGAGCGCCATGAAGGATGCTCCGCTGCTTCTTGATTATCTATCAGACTATTCCCGCGAGAATTTCGAGGCCGTAAAGGACTATCTCGATGATTTGGGTATTGCATATGTGGTCAATCCACGAATGGTTCGTGGTTTGGATTACTACACAGGAACGACATTTGAATTTGTTCATGAAGATCTCGGTGCCCAAAGTGGCATCGGAGGTGGAGGTCGTTACGACGGCTTGATGGAAGTGCTTGGTGGTCAAGCTCTCTCCGGAATTGGTTTTGGTTTAGGCGTAGACAGAGCTCTGCTGGCTGCAATTGCTGAGAACACTCTTCCAGTAGCCTCTTTCACATCAGATCTTTTCTTAATTCCGCTGGGAGAGAGCATGAAGGGCTTTGCGCTCTCTCTTGCATCCGAATTGCGTCAAAGTGGTATCACTGTTGAATTGGCTTTTGGAGATCGCGCCCTTAAGGGAGCTATGAAGGCTGCCGATAAGAGCGGTGCTCGCTATGCCCTTGTTGTGGGTGAAAATGAGCGCGATAGTGGTCTTGTCGAACTTAAACGCATGAGTGATGGCCAATTAATTTCCGTTAAGATAAGCGAATTAAAGACGGTATTGAGCTCCTAAGGCTCAAGCTGATCTCTGAGTAAAAAGGGCGAATTGACGATGCTAAGAACACATGGAGCTGGCACGCTTCGCGCAAGCGATGCTGGCGCAACTATCTCTCTAGCGGGATGGGTTTCACGCCGTCGAGATCATGGTGGTGTTGCATTCATCGACCTTCGTGATGGCACAGGGTGGGTTCAGGTCGTTATCAGCGATGAAGCTGTGGCTGGCTCTTTGCGTGCTGAGTACTGTCTTCAAATTAAGGGAACCGTTCGTCTTCGTCCTGCAGGCAATGAGAACGCAAATGTTCCTACTGGCGATATTGAGGTGATGGCCGATGAAGTCATCGTCTTGAGTGAATCGGCTCCACTTCCTTTTCCGATCGATTCTGGATCTGAATCTGAGATTAGTGAAGAAGTGCGTCTGAAGTATCGCTATCTTGATCTTCGTCGCGAGCGTCCTGCTGCAAACTTGCGCCTTCGTTCTAAGGTCACTTCTGCAATCCGCAGAGTGATGGAAGAACTCGATTTCCATGAGATTGAAACACCTTATCTCACTCGCTCGACGCCAGAGGGAGCTCGTGACTTCTTAGTTCCTGTGCGCCTGCAGCCTGGAAGTTGGTATGCACTTCCTCAATCTCCACAACTCTTTAAGCAATTGCTCATGGTTGCAGGAATGGAGCGTTACTACCAGATTGCTCGTTGTTTCCGTGATGAAGACTTCCGCGCAGATCGCCAGCCTGAGTTCACTCAGTTAGATATCGAAATGTCCTTTATTGATCAAGCAGACATTCTCGCTGTTGCTGAGGAAATCTTGGTCAAGATTTGGAAAGAAGCAGTTGGATATGACATTCCGACACCGATTCGCCACATGACTTACGCGGATGCAATGGATAAATATGGGTCAGATAAGCCTGATCTTCGCTTTGGATATGAATTAGTCGAAGTAACAGAGTTTTTTAAAGAGACACCTTTTAGAGTTTTCCAAGCACCATATGTTGGTGCAGTCGTTATGCCTGGAGGCGCAGACTCTCCTCGCCGTGAGCTAGATGCTTGGCAAGATTGGGCTAAAGCTCGTGGAGCAAAGGGAATTGCATACATTCTCGTCAATGAGGATGGAACCCTTGGTGGTCCCGTCTCAAAGAATATTTCAGAGAGTGAGCAGTCAGGTATTGCATCCTTAGTGGGTGCAAAGCCAGGGGATGCGATCTTCTTCGCTGCTGGTGAGAGATCTGCCTCTCAGCAGTTGCTAGGAGCTGCTCGCCTTGAAATTGGAAAGCGCTGTGGACTTATCGCAGAAGGTAAGTGGGAATTCCTTTGGGTTGTTGATGCACCCATGTTCGAACCTACAGATAACGGCGGTTGGACTGCTGTTCACCATCCATTCACAGGTCCAAAGCCAGAGTTTGCAGCAACATTTAAGAGCGACCCTGCATCAGCACTTGCTTACGCATACGACATCGTTCTCAACGGCACAGAATTAGGTGGCGGTTCAATTCGTATTCATGATCGCAATATTCAGAAGGATGTCTTCTCGGTGATCGGATTGAGTGATGAAGAAGCTCAGAGCAAGTTTGGCTTCCTTCTTGAAGCATTTAATTACGGCCCACCTCCACATGGTGGAATTGCTCTTGGACTAGATCGAGTATGTGCTCTCCTCACAGATTCTGACTCAATTCGTGAGGTTATTGCCTTCCCTAAGACCGCTAGTGGTGGAGATCCTCTCACTGGAGCTCCAACTCCAATTACCCCAGCCCAGCGCAAGGAAGCTGGAATCGATTGGGTGCCAGTCAAAGAGACAAGTAAGAGCGAGTAAGAAGGTAGGCTAGAAACATGGGTCCAGGTGGAATTGCGACAATCATCGCTTCAGTAGGTCTTCTTATTATTGCTATTGCAATCGCATATGTGGTGATCAGAGTGGGTAAGTTTGTCGACGAAGCATCAACCAGTCTCAAAGCGCTCACAGATGACACGACTCCACTCTTGGAAGAATCCACTCGAACCCTCGAGTTAATAAATAGCCCTCTTGAGAGTTTCGCTCGAATTACCAAGAATGTTGAAGAAGTCTCAAACAAAGTTACTGATGCAACAACTGGTTTTATGGAGAAGAACGGTCCTGCAGTCAAGGTGGCTGGTGCGCTTCTGAGTGCTGCTCAGATCAGCAAGGGACGCAAGAGCAAAAAGAAAGCTGAGTAGTCACCGCCGTGCAATCCGCTGAAATTCGCTCTCGTTGGCTCAAGTTTTTTGAATCAGAAAACTCTCTTGGATTAACCCACACAGTTGTTCCTTCGGCTTCTCTTATTGCCGATGACCCAAACCTGCTCTTGGTCAACGCGGGAATGGTTCCCTTTAAACCCTATTTTTTGGGTGAAGTTACCCCACCATATGCTCGCGCAACTTCTGTACAGAAGTGTGTTCGCACATTAGATATCGATGAAGTAGGCAAGACCACTCGTCATGCATCGTTTTTTCAAATGTGCGGAAACTTCTCTTTTGGAGATTACTTCAAAGAGGGCGCAATCACTCTCGCCTGGGAGTTACTCACCAAGCCGATTTCCGATGGAGGATACGGTTTTCCAGAAGATCGTCTTTGGGTGACTGTCTATCTCGATGATGATGAGGCAGAAAATATTTGGCATAAGAAGATTGGTGTTCCTCGCGAGAGAATTCAACGCAGAGATATGGCCGATAACTTCTGGTCTATGGGTGTACCAGGGCCATGTGGTCCTTGTTCTGAGATTTACTTTGATCGCGGGCCTGCCTACGGAGCAGACGGTGGTCCAATTGCAGATGAGAATCGCTACCTTGAAATCTGGAATCTTGTCTTCATGCAGAATGAACGCGGTGAAGGAGGAGGCAAGGATGGATATCCAATCCTTGGAGAACTTCCAGCTAAGAGCATTGATACTGGATTGGGGTTAGAACGAGCTGCTGCGCTTCTTCAGGGCGTCGAGAATATTTATGAAATCGACACGACAATGCAGATTTTGACTAAAGCGATGGATCTCTCTGGAGTGAAGTATGGGGCAGCTGAGAAATCAGATGTTTCCCTTCGCGTTATCGCAGACCATGCTCGAACAGCAGCGATGCTCATCGGAGATGGTGTCACTCCTGGAAATGAAGGTCGCGGATATGTACTTCGTCGGATGATGCGCAGAACTATTCGAAATATGCGCCTTCTGGGTACACCTGATGCTGTAATGGCTGAACTTACCCAAGCAGCTATTGGAGCTATGGGTCCTCAGTATCCTGAACTAGTTACTGATGCTAAGCGAATTCTTGCTGTTGCTACTGCAGAAGAAGAGTCATTCTTACAAACACTCAAGAGCGGAACTCAAATCTTCGATGTGGCAACGAATGCACTGAAGGCAGAGAAGAAGACCACTCTTCCAGGTGATGAAGTATTCAAACTTCACGACACATATGGTTTTCCTTTTGATCTCACCCTTGAAATGGCTCGTGAAGAGGGCCTAGAAGTTGATGAAGATGGTTTCCGTCGACTGATGAAGGAACAGCGTGATCGCGCAAAGGCCGATGCCAAGGCCAAAAAGTCCGGTCACACCGACCTGACTGAGTATCGTTCTATTGCAGATAGCAAAGGTGGAACAACCTTTATTGGCTATACCCATATTGAGAGTGATTCAAAGATCAACGGAATTCTCGTCGATGGCGTGAGCGTTGCAAGTGCACACGAGGGCGATGATGTCGAGATTGTTCTCGACGCAACGCCTTTCTACGCTGAAGGCGGAGGACAGCTTGCAGACGGCGGACGAATCACTCTGAGCAACGGTGCGATTATTGAGGTCTCGGATGTTCAATCACCTGTTAAGGGCCTGTCTGTTCATAGAGGAAGAATTCTTGTTGGAGAAGTAAGCGTCGGTTCAGATGCTCACGCAGTAATCGATAACGAACGCCGCAATGCAATCTCTCGTGCTCACACTGCAACTCATATGGTGCATAAAGCATTCCGTGAAATCCTGGGCGAGACCGCAACACAAGCAGGTAGTGAAAACTCACCTGGGCGTTTCCGTTTTGATTTTCCATCAACAGGGGCTGTCTCTGATCTTGTTCTGAGTGAAGTAGAAGCTCGTGTTAACACATTGCTTCTTAACAATCTTGAAGTCACAGCAGAAGTTATGACTCAAGATGCAGCTAAGAAGATTGGTGCTATGGCTCTCTTTGGCGAGAAGTATGGCGATCAAGTTCGAGTTGTGAGCGTGGGCGATTGGGCGCGAGAGCTCTGTGGAGGAACTCATGTCTCCAGTTCTGGTCAGCTCGGTGTTGTGAAACTCTTGAGTGAATCATCTATCGGTGCAGGAGTGCGGCGCGTTGAGGCCTTGGTAGGAGCGGATGCCTATCAATTCCTCGCCCGAGAACATATTCTCCTCAACTCTTTGACCTCTTTGATCAAGGGTGCTCGAACAGAAGAACTGCCTGAGCGAATTCAAGGATTGCTTGAGAAAATCAAGGAGATTGAAAAAGAGTTGAGCGCATTGCGTTCTGCTCAAGCACTGGCTGGAGTTGAACAGCTTGTCTCTTCTGCTGTTGTGATCGGTGAAACTACTTTCTATAGCGGAGTTCTCTCCGATGGAGTCAGTGGCGATGATTTACGAACAATCGCATTAGAGCTTCGTAATCGTTCACCTCGAAGTGTTGCGGCACTGATTTCCTCCACTAATGGTCGTCCAGTCTTGGTGGCGGCAACAAGTGGTGCGGCTCGCGCTGGGGGAGTAAAGGCTGGCGCTCTTGTGAAGATTGGCTCAACAATTCTTGGTGGCGGCGGTGGCGGTAAGGACGATTTCGCTCAAGGAGGCGGAACGGACTCTTCTCGCGCTCGAGAGGCACTTGAAGCCATCGCTGCATCGCTTCGTTAGGTCCATATGTCGCAGCGAGGACGAAGAATCGCATTCGATTACGGGGACACTCGCATTGGCGTTGCCATTTGCGATCCTGATGGAATTTTAGCGACTCCTCTAGATTTCATTTCTGCGAAGTCTCCTCATCTGAAGAGAGATATCCAGGAACTTTTCGATGAATATTCACCAATTCGCATTTTTCTCGGTAGACCGAAGCATCTTTCAGGCGAGGAAGGTCAATCGGTTGCAAAGGTTGAAGTATTCGCTGAATTCCTTTCAGGAATAACATCAACCCCGATTGTCTATGTTGATGAACGCCTTACAACTTCAAGTGCAGCACGATTGCTTCGAGAGGTGGGCAAGGATGCAAAGAGCTCTAAATCCCTCATTGATTCTGCTGCTGCTGTGTCTATTTTAGAAATGGGTCTTTCTTATGAAGATCGATAAGGGTAATTTGCGAGTAATCGCAGGGTTCCTAACGGTTGGTTTGATTATTGTTGCAATCGATTTTCTCCGTCCAGGAGTAGGCGCAGCCCCCGATTTTCCTTGTGGCCAAGGTGGGAGTGCGGAAGTTAACATTTCAGTTGCTAGTGGAGCTACAGGTTCTTCAATCGCACGAAGTCTGTATGAGGCTGGAGTAACTCTATCCTCAGCGGCATTCTTCAGAGTTGCAGTGGGAGATGCCCGATCACAGGCTATTGCGCCAGGTGTGCATCGAGTTCAAAAAAAGATCTGCGCAAAAGAGGCGTTAGTACAGTTACTTGATGCAAAGCGAATTGGTAATCTGCTTGCTTTTGTTGAAGGCAGTTGGGTGAGGGAAGTGCGAGCTCGACTTATTGAGATTGGCTACTCTGCCCCAGAAGTTGATACGGCTATCAAGAGCACAAAACTGCCTGATGGATATAAAACCTTGGAAGGGCTTCTATTTCCTGCTCAATATAGTTTCGATACATCTACTTCAGTATCCACAATTCTGCGCACGATGGTGGATAGATCTTCGAGCGAGATTGCAAATGCAGGAATCCATAAGAGCCTGGATGGCTTCACGCCAGCTCAACTCTTAATAATTGCTTCGTTGGTGCAGGCTGAAGGCGATCGTCAAGATTATGCGAAAGTCTCCCAAGTTGTTCGAAATCGACTGAAAGTTGGGATGCCGCTGCAATTTGATTCCACGGTGCATTACATCAAAGGTGTGAGAGGTTCAGTATTTCTATCAACCAAGTCAACCTATCTTTCATCGCCCTATAACACCTACAGAAATTACGGTCTTCCTCCAGGACCGATAAACAATCCTGGCGTAGAGGCTATGAAAGCTGCAGCAAGTCCTGAGGCGGGAGATTGGCTCTACTTCATTACAGTTGCTCCAGGGGATACTCGATTCACCTCTAGTATCGATCAGTTCAATTCTTGGAAGGTTCTCTACAAGAGCAATCTTCGTAAGGGTTTATTTGGGAAGGCTAAATAGTGACTATTCGCGGCTCAGTCATTGGTTCTCCTGTCGAACATTCTCTTTCACCTCTCTTACATCGCGAGGCTTTCGCTTTTCTAGGAATTGATGGCTCATATCAACGCACATTGGTTGAGTCAGGCGCTCTATCGACCTTCTTTTTAAATCAATCAGAAAATTTTGATTACCTTTCGATAACCATGCCATTGAAGGAAGAGGCGTTGAATCTGCCTGTTACCATCGATGCTCTCTCAAATCGTATTCAAAGCGCGAATACGCTCTATAGAAGAAATGATTTATGGCATCTGACTAGTACAGACGGAGAGGGATTTGTTCAAGCTCTAGCTCACAAGGGCCACACACAATTCCAGTCAGTATTGGTACTAGGTGCTGGAGGTACAGCTAGAGCTGTTGTGGGAGCACTCGATGCTCTGTCATCAAAGATTACGGTGATGGGACGGACGAGTTCGCGTCGCGAAGTTCTTGAATCCTCAATCAGAAATTCTGAGTTTATCTACGAAAGATGGAGCGATACCCCAGCGTTGAAGGAGTTTGATCTCGTTGTGAATACCACTCCCGCCGGTGCGGCAGACCTCATAGCAGATGGTCTTCCATCTCATATCTCAACACCGTATTTCGATGTCATCTATAAGCCATGGCCAACAGTTCTAGCATCGCGATGGAAAGATAACGGCGGAGAAGTAATTAGCGGCATTGAGATGCTTCTGTATCAGGGCATCGCTCAAATTCAATTAGCTTTGAATCAGGATCTTGATCAGCTCGCTTTAGCGACACACTTGAGACCAATTCTTATCAAAGCAGTGAGATAGTTATCCACATAGCAATTCCCTGAAGATAAGTTTCGCCATATCTTCTCCAGGTGGATTATGTAATTACGCTCGTTTTGATTCTTATCGCCATCATTGATTTAAAGACCCATCTGATTCACCATCGTTTCCTGTTTCTACTTTCGGTGCTCTACTTCTTTAATGGGGCCTTCAATTGGAAAGTCTTCCTTGTTGCAATGCCTCTCCTTTTCACCTTCGCTTTGGTAACGCGCTGTGGCGGGGGAGATGTGAAGTTGGGTTTGGTTCTGGCTGCCTTTCAGTGGCCACAGGTCAGTCAATCTCGCTATCTCTTCGGGTTCCTTGCAGTTTTGCTTCCACATTTGCTCTGGGCGATTTTGCGAAGAGAGTCTCGGATAGCTCTCGCGCCATCTATTACCCTGCCATTGGCCTATATGAGTCTCGTATCGTGAGCCAAGTGCAGAAATTGAAGGCGAGTCTGCTCCAATATCTGCGACAATATGCCCATGCGTTGGATAACAGCAGGCGAATCTCATGGTCCAGCCCTTTCGGCAATTATTGAAGGCCTACCCGCCCACATTGAAATCACTACAGCCGATATTGACTTTCATCTTGAGCGTCGTCGATTAGGAGTTGGTCGGGGAGCGCGACAGAACTTTGAGGCTGACAAGATCACGATTTTAGGTGGTATCCGTTTAGGCCTTTCGCAAGGTGGTCCGATTTCAATCAATGTTGGAAATAGTGAATGGCCAAAGTGGGAGAAGGTTATGTCAGCTGACCCTCTTCCACTCGAAGAGATTTCAGGATTGGCCCGAAATGCGCCGCTGAGTCGTCCGCGTCCAGGACACGCAGATTTGGTTGGCATGCAAAAGTATGACTTTGACGATGCCCGCCCTATCTTGGAGCGAGCTAGCGCACGCGAGACTGCTGCGCGAGTTGCGCTTGGTGCTATTGCGCGAGCTTTCCTGAAGCAATCAGTTGGTATCGAAATTTTTAGTCATGTAACTTCCATTGGATCTGTTTCAATCCCAGAAGGTTTGGATTTGCCACACCCAACTGACATGAAGACCATCGATGAAAATCCCGTGCGGTGTTGGCATGTACCGACATCTGAGAAGATGATTGCAGAGATTGAAAGTGCACATTCTGATGGCGACACTTTAGGAGGTGTCTGCGAGATTCTTGCTTACAACTTGCCACCTGGTCTTGGGTCGCATGTCCATTGGGATCGACGACTTGATGCCCGCCTTGCAGGTGCGATGATGGGCATTCAGGCGATCAAGGGTGTTGAAATCGGTGATGGCTTTAAGAGCGCTGCTCGTCGAGGCTCTGTCGCTCACGATGAGATTGAAAGAGGTACAGACGGAGCTCTGCACCGTCGCACAGACCGTGCGGGCGGCACTGAAGGAGGAATGTCCAACGGTGAAGTTCTTCGTGTTTCGATTGCTATGAAACCAATCTCGACAGTTCCAAAAGCACTTGATACCGTCGATGTGAAAACAGGAGAAGCTGCAAAGGCAATTAATCAGCGTTCTGATGTTTGTGCTGTCCCTGCATCAGGAGTAGTTGGTGAAGCGATGGCAGCTCTTGTATTGGCTGAAGCAGTCCTAGAGAAGTTTGGTGGCGATAGCGTTCAAGAAGTTCGTCGCAACTACCTTTCCTATATGGAAAATCTCCGATTTAAATAGGCTTAGAGATGGCGCCTAGAGTAATTCTTATTGGTCCTATGGGCTCTGGAAAGAGTACCGTTGGCACCTATCTTTCTGATTACTTATCTCTACCTTCACGAGATACTGACGCGATGATTGTTTCTCAATCTGGACGAGAGATCTCAGATATTTTCATTGAAGATGGAGAAGATGCATTTAGAGCGCTGGAGAAAATCATCTTGCGCACAGCGCTCCTAGAAGATGGGACTGTTTTATCTCTCGGTGGGGGAGCGTGCTTGTCCATTGATGCCCAATCCGCCCTGAGAGCTTCAGGTTCGTTTATTGTCTATTTGAAGATTTCCCTAGCAGCAGTAGCATCAAGAGTAGGTTTTAATAGAGATCGCCCATTATTGATTGGAAGTCCACGCGCTCAATGGCAGTCGCTTATGAATGATCGTGCGCCGATATATGAAAGTTTGGCTCACTACACAGTTGAAGTAGATGGAAAGAGTGTTGAAGAGATTGGGCAGGAGATCGCATTCGCCCTGGATATGAGAGTTAAGGGGCATAGCAATGGCTGAAATTAAGATAACCGCAGAAAAGAACTACACGGTGCGAATCACTGGAGATTGGAAGGGCGACCTTTCACCTCACTTAGCTTCTCGCAATCGCGTAGCGGTTATCTCATCTGCGGCTATGGCTGGCGACATTCCTGACATCACTCACTCGTCCTCTGAGATAGTAAAGATTTCTATTCCTGACGGGGAAGCCGGCAAAAACTCTCAAGTGATTTCATATATTTGGGGTGAGCTTGCGAAGCAGAATTTCACACGATCCGATTTGATAGTTGCCATCGGTGGTGGCACGGTCACTGATGTCGCTGGTTTTGCTGCGGCAAGTTGGCTGAGAGGGATTGATTGGGTCGCTATCCCGACAACACTTGCAGGAATGGTCGATGCTGCCATTGGTGGAAAGACGGGTATCAACTCTCCCTACGGAAAGAATTTGATCGGGGCCTTTTATTCGCCATCTGCTGTGATCATCGATCCAAGCTGGCTAAAAACTCTCTCTGACCGTGATTTTGCCGCTGGACTTGCTGAGGTAATAAAGTGCGGATTTATTGACGATGTGAAGATTCTGGAAGCTATCGAAGGTAAGAACCTTTCTCAAATTCGTTCCGATCGCAGCCTGGTCACTAATTTGATCGAAAGATCAGTATCGACCAAAGCAAAGGTTGTCAGCGAAGACTTCAAAGAGTCTAACCTGAGAGAGATTCTCAATTACGGTCACACCTTTGGTCATGCTATCGAGAAGGTCTCAGACTATTCACTTCGCCATGGGGAAGCCGTTTCCATTGGAATGGTCTTTGTTGCAGAGTTGGCACATAGTCTTGGGGTAATGGAGAGCTCACTTGTTGCCCGACATAGAGAAGTTCTCACCTCCATAGGTCTTCCAACATCTCTTGGTTCGACCCCTGGTGCTTCGAATTGGGAGAGTCTCTATGCGGCTATGGCACTAGATAAGAAGTCGCGTGGGGATTCAATCCGCTTCGTGACTATCAAAGAAATCGGTGAGTGCGACAGAGTTGAGGGTGTCACTGAAGCTCAATTAAGAGTTGCATATGAGAAGGTTCTCTCATGAAGGTACTAGTTCTCAATGGACCAAATCTTGCTCGGTTAGATATCCGCGATTCATCTATCTATGGTGATTTCACTTATCCCCAACTTAAAGAATTCGTTGAGCAAAGTGCTTCTGAAGTTGGTTTTGTAGCAGATGTTCGACAGAGTGATGATGAAGCAACAATCATCTCTTGGCTTCATGAAGCTGCAGATCATAATTTGCCAGTCATCATCAATCCTGCTGCTTTCACTCATTATTCTTATGCAATCCGTGACGCTGCAGAGTTGGTGAAATCGCCACTCATTGAGGTTCATCTATCTAATCCTCTGAGCCGTGAAGAGTTCCGCCACACATCAGTTATCTCGGGTGTTGCTAACGGAACCATCGGGGGATTCGGTCCCGATTCTTATCGCCTCGCGCTTATCGCTCTCTCAAAGTTGGTCTCAAAGTAGGGTAAACTTCACGCCTATTGCGCCTACGAAAGTCGTCAGTGCATTTGAAGTGGAGTTATAACGATGGCAACAACTAACGATCTCAAGAACGGCATGGTCCTAGACATTGAGGGACAGCTTTGGACTGTAGTTGAGTTCCAGCATGTGAAGCCTGGTAAAGGTCCTGCTTTCGTTCGCACAAAGTTGAAGCAAGTTATGACTGGAAAGGTTGTTGATAAGACATTTAACGCTGGTGTTAAAGTTGAAACGGCAATCGTTGAAAAGCGTGAGATGACATTCCTCTACAAAGAGGGAGATGACTTCGTCTTTATGGATGATGTGAATTTTGATCAGATGACTATTTCTCAGGCAACTGTGGGCGATCAGGCTGACTACATGCTAGAGAACACAGGTGCAATCGTTGCAATCCACGAAGGCAATCCGCTATTTATTGAACTTCCAGCCTCTGTTGCTCTGAAGATTACCTATACCGAACCTGGCCTTCAGGGAGATCGCTCATCTGGTGGAACAAAGCCAGCAACAGTTGAAACAGGTATTCAAATTCAGGTTCCGCTTTTCATCAAGCAGGATGAGGTTGTTCTCGTTGATACTCGTGACGGATCATATTTGGGTCGCGCTAACTAGTGTCTGCTCGCAGTAAAGCAAGAAAGCAAGCTCTCGATATTCTCTACGAGTCTGATATTAGAGGAGTCGATGCTTCATCCATTCTCGAACAAAGAGATGTGCTCGAAGAGGGTCCAGATGCGCGTCCTATACGCGAATTCACCCGTGAACTAATTACTGGAGTGACTTCAAATAAGCGCAAGATTGATGAGCTCATCACCACCTATGCGCAAGGTTGGGATATGGATCGCATGGCTGCCGTTGATAGAAATATCGTTCGCCTAGGGATCTTTGAAATTGTGTGGAGTGAAGAGCTGGCCGATGGAATTGCTATCGATGAGGCAATAAATTTAGCGAAAGATCTCTCCACGGAGGATTCAGCAACTTTTATTCATGGTCTGCTTGGGAAGATATCTTCTATTAAGGAATCCATCGCTCGTTAAGCGCCATAGAGAATTCCTCGCAAATAGAGGGCCTCACGAACTTCACTTTTATTGGCGCGAGTAAGGAGCGAGATATTTTCTTGATCCTGCGCTCTTAAAGATAGTACTTCGCCGTTGAAGTCGTTGCGCCGCTGCACTATCTCTGCAACATAGGCGATGATGTTTTGGGCAAAGGAGTCAGAATCCTTGCTCGTTTTAAGCCGTCTGATATCGATGATCCACCTTTGGGAGAGAACCTCGGTTTTCGTACTGGATGCTCCAAAGAAATATTGGATAGGCACCTGATAGATCTCTGCCACTAACTGGAGTTTTGCTATAGAGATTGCTCGAGTGCCTCGCTCGTATGAGCCCAGTACAACAGGCTTGATTCGCCCTTGCGATAGGACTGAAAACTGCGCCAAAGTTAGACCCCTTTGCCGTCGAAGTTCTCGCAGCTTCTCGGCACACACCTTCTCCATCTCCATTGGTTCCATCCCTTCACGATGGAGGTGAGCGTAGAGAAGGTCCGATTGTGGCGTTGCCGATATCCACAGGAGCCCCGTGGTATCCTCACCCTCGTACTTCTTTAACGACCTGTCCAGAGAGGCAGGAAAGGAGCCTTATATGAGCGTTGCTCTCAATTCCGCCGATATCGGCAGGGCTATTACACGCATTGCCCATGAGATTCTTGAACGAAACTCAGGTTCAGAATCAATCACAATTCTAGGAATACCTACTCGAGGCGCCGATATCGCCTATCGTCTGGCTTCCTCCATTGAAGCGATAGAAGGATCCCCTGTGCAGGTTGGCGCACTGGATATCACCCTCCACCGTGATGACCTTCGTATGCGAGCACCACGAGCCTTAATGGAAACAAAAATCCCTCCATTGGGTGTTGAAGGTAGAACGGTCATTTTGGTTGATGATGTTCTCTTCTCAGGCAGAACAATTAGAAGTGCACTAGATGCACTCGGTGAAATTGGCAGACCACAGCGGGTTCAGCTTGCCGTACTCGTCGATCGAGGTCATCGAGAACTGCCAATCAAGGCTGACTTTGTAGGAAAGAACTTACCTACATCCGCCTCACAAAGTGTGAAGGTCCATCTAAGTGAACGCGATGGCATTGATGAGGTTACCATCGAAGGCCAGGTGCTCTGATGCGCCATCTACTTTCCATCAACGACCTAAATAAAGAGCAAGCCTTAGAGATTCTCGACACTGCCCTTGAAATGGTTCGTGTCAATGAGGGTCCCGTCAAGAAGCTTCCAACATTGCGCGGAAAGACAGTTGTTAATCTCTTCGCAGAAGACTCCACACGAACTCGTATCTCGTTTGAAGCTGCTGCAAAGCGACTCTCTGCAGATGTCATTAACTTCACTGCAAAAGGTTCAAGTTTGAGTAAAGGTGAGTCGCTTAAGGACACTGCAATGACATTGCAGGCAATGGGAGCAGATGCTGTCGTGATTCGACACCCTGCATCGGGAGCTGCCCACCAGCTTGCTCAAGGAAAATGGGTGAGTGGTGTTGTTATCAATGCAGGAGATGGCACGCACGAACATCCAAGTCAGGCTCTCTTAGATTCATTCACTATTCGCCAGCACCTCAAAGGTGGTTCTGGGGATCTCTCTGGTATTCGCGTTGCAATTGTTGGAGATATTCTCCATTCTCGGGTTGCGAGGTCGAATATTTTGCTTCTGAAGAAATTGGGAGCAACCGTGGTTCTTGTTGCACCGCCAACGCTATTGCCTTATGAAGTCGAACGATGGGGCGTTGAGGTTTCCCATAAGTTTTCAGAGGTTATTCCTACGGTTGATGCCGTAATTATGCTTCGAATTCAGCAGGAGCGAATGAGCGACCTCTACTTCCCAAGTGAAAGAGAGTACTCAACTCTCTTCGGAATCAACGCAGAGCGCTTAGCCCTGACTAAAAAGGGTTCAATCATTATGCATCCAGGTCCGATGAATCGAGGACTGGAGATCACAGCTGATGTTGCTGATAGTCCGCAGTCGGTAGTAGTTGAACAAGTTTCCAATGGAGTTGCCATCAGAATGGCGATTCTCTATCTCTTTATTGCAGGAAGTCAGGAGTCAGGGCTATGAGCCAGTCAATACTTATTAAGGCAGGTTCCATCCTTGGTGCAAGCCCAGCAGATGTCCTTATCAAAGATGGGGTGATCTCTGAGATTGGCAATAACCTCAGCTCAGATGGCGCTGAGGTTATTGAAGCATCTGGCATGGTTTTGATGCCTGGTTTCGTAGATCTTCACACACATCTTCGTGAACCAGGAAGAGAAAATTCAGAGACTATCGCTACGGGCTCACTTGCTGCTGCGCGTGGGGGATATGTGGCTGTAAGCGCGATGGCAAATACTCTTCCAGTCGCAGATACCGCTGCCATCGTTGAACAGGTGGCCGCAATCGGTAAGAGCGTCGGACTTGTTGATGTTTTTCCAATCGGAGCGGTTACTCGAAATCTAGAGGGCAAAGAGTTGGCCGATCTTGGTTCTATGGCAGCCTCTCAAGCAAAGGTCAGAGTTTTTAGCGATGACGGAAATTGTGTCTTTGATCCGCTTCTCATGAGAAGAGCTTTGGAGTATGTGAAGCAGTTTGATGGAACCATTGCACAGCATGCTCAAGATCCTCGTTTGACATTAGACGCTCAGATGAATGAGGGTCATATCGCTTCAACACTGGGGCTTAAAGGATGGCCGAGCGTTGCAGAAGAATCAATCATCGCTAGAGACATTCTCCTCGCTAACATGGTGGGCGCAAAGCTTCACATTTGCCATGTGACCACAGCAGGCGGTGTGGAGATTATCCGCTGGGCCAAGTCACAAGGTATGAAGGTGACAGCTGAAGTAACACCACATCATTTAATTCTCACCGATGAACTTGCTACCTCATATGATCCAATTTACAAGGTCAATCCGCCTCTTCGCACTCAAGCAGATGTTGAATCACTCCGATCAGCTCTCATCGATGGAACGATCGATGTGATTGGCACAGATCACGCACCACATCCAGTGGAAAGTAAGGAATGTGAATGGCAGAGCGCCGCATTTGGAATGATTGGCCTAGAGACGGCCTTTCCGATTCTCTATTCAACATTGATTGCCTCCGGGGCAATGAGCTGGGCCCGAGCTGCAGAGGTGATGAGTTCTACTCCAGCAGAAATTGGGGGGTATGAAAACCACGGTCACTCAATTACAGTGGGAGAGCCTGCTCACATTGCCATCGTCGACCCTGGTCAGAATTGGACCGTTGATCGAGCAAAACTGGCCTCAAAGAGCAAGAACACTCCTTTCCATGGGATGGAATTTAACGCTACCGTTGTGGCGACTATCTTTAATGGTCGCATTACCCATAAGGTCGGAAGATAATGAGTAAAGCATTTCTAGTCTTAGATGATGGTCGCATTTTTGAAGGTCGCTCTTGGGGATCTGTTGGAAAGACTTTCGGTGAGGCAGTATTTCAAACAGGCATGACTGGTTATCAGGAGACTTTAACTGACCCTTCTTATCATCAGCAGGTTGTTGTAATGACCTCTCCGCACATCGGAAATACTGGTGTGAATTTGGAAGATAACGAATCTTCAAAGATCTGGGTTTCAGGTTTCGTTGTGAGAAATCCTTCCTCAATCACAAGCAACTGGCGCAGTACTCACGATTTAGAGGCAGAGCTCATTAAGCAATCTATTGTTGGTATCGCTGGTGTAGACACCCGAGCCATAACTCGACATTTGCGTGATCGCGGAGCGATGCGTGTGGGAATCTTCTCTGATACAGAACTCTCTCGTGAAGAGATGGTGATTGAGGTAAGAAAACAAGCCCCTATGAGCGGCGCGTACCTCAGTGCTGATGTCTCTACTCAAGAGCCTTATTGTGTTCCCGCAATCGGCGAGAAGAAATTTACAGTTGTAGCTCTAGATCTTGGAATCAAAGCTGCAACTCCAAGAAATATGGCCGAGCGTGGCATCGAAGTCCATGTTCTCCCGTTTAATTCAACATTAGAGCAAATAAAATCCTACAAGCCAGATGGTTTCTTCCTTTCAAATGGTCCTGGAGACCCATCCACCATGAACGACACTGTTTCTCTCGTGAGAGATATTCTCATTGAAGAGATTCCTGTCTTCGGAATCTGTTTTGGTCATCAAATCCTTGGTCGCGCTTTAGGCTTTGACACCTACAAGCTCCAGTTCGGTCATCGTGGAATAAACCAACCAGTGATAGATCGCAAGACTGGCAAGGTTGAGATCACAGCTCACAATCACGGTTTTGCATTGAAGGCTCCTACAGATTCTGTCTTTTCGACGGTTTTTGGTCCAGGTCAAGTAACTCATGTTTGTCTCAATGATGGGGTTGTTGAAGGTTTGGAGCTACTCGAACGAGGAGCATTTAGCGTTCAGTATCACCCTGAAGCTGCCGCTGGTCCTCATGATGCAAGTTATCTCTTTGATCGTTTTATCGAGATGATGCAAAAGTATCCACAGAAGGCGGTGCATGCATAATGGCTCTCGACACATCGATTAAAAGCGTTCTCGTTATAGGTTCTGGACCAATAGTTATTGGCCAAGCGTGCGAATTTGATTATTCAGGAACACAAGCATGCCGAGTTCTTAAAGCAGAAGGAATTCGCGTTATCTTAGTGAATTCAAACCCCGCAACAATTATGACTGATCCTGAATTCGCAGATGCGACTTATGTGGAGCCGATTACTCCAGAATTTATTGAAAAGATCATTATTAAGGAGCGACCTGACGCTGTATTGGCGACACTAGGAGGACAAACGGCCCTCAATGCCGCTATGGGAATGTTTGAAGCAGGAATTCTGGCCCGCCACAATGTTCGACTCATTGGAGCAGATGTCCAAGCTATTCAACGCGGTGAAAACCGCGAACTCTTTAGAGCGATAGTCGAAAAAGTGGGTGGGGAGTCAGCTAAATCCATCATCTGTCATACGATCGATGAGGTTCTTGCGGCCGCCTCACAACTTAACTACCCATGCGTGATCCGACCATCTTTTACGATGGGCGGGCTCGGTTCAGGTATTGCCTATGATGAAGAGACTCTTCGCCAGATTGCTGGTGCTGGTTTACGCCATTCGCCAACTTCTGAAGTGCTCATTGAAGAGTCAATCATTGGCTGGAAAGAGTATGAACTCGAAGTTATGCGTGATCGCTCTGATAACGTAGTTATCGTTTGTAGTATTGAAAATATTGACCCGATGGGCGTTCACACGGGAGATTCAATAACTGTTGCACCAGCTCTGACTCTTACAGATGTGGAATATCAGAAGCTTCGAAATCTTTCGATTTCAATCATCCGCGAGGTTGGAGTTGACACAGGTGGATGTAACATTCAATTTGCTGTCAATCCCGATAATGGTCGCATTATTGTCATCGAGATGAACCCTCGAGTTTCTAGATCGTCTGCTTTAGCTTCGAAAGCAACTGGTTTTCCGATTGCCAAGATTGCTACCAAGCTTGCAATTGGGTACACCCTAGACGAGATTAAGAACGACATCACTCAAGTGACGCCAGCTTCGTTTGAACCAACTCTTGATTACATCGTTGTCAAAGCACCACGATTTGCCTTTGAAAAGTTTGCTGACGCAGATTCTCGCCTCACAACAACGATGAAGAGCGTGGGGGAGGCGATGGCTATCGGCCGATCCTTCCCTGAGGCGCTCATGAAAGCCTTGCGTTCCTTAGAGCGCAAGGAAGCAATATTTACTTTCCCTTCTGATAAAGGCTCCATTAATATTCCTGAGTTACTCGAGTCTATGAAAACGCCTACTGAATATCGTCTTCAGCAGGTACATAAGGCTCTGTGGGCTGGTGCAGATATTGAAGATGTGTACAAGTCTACGAAGATAGACCGCTGGTACCTCAAGCAGCTTCTTGAAATCAATGAGGCTGCAGAGCTTATCGCTCAGCCAGGAGAATTTACTTTTGAGTTATTGAAGTATGCAAAGTCGTTTGGATTCTCAGACCGCCAGATTGGTCAATTACGCGGGATTTCGGAAGACGATGTTCGCAAAGCACGACATCATTTTGATCTTCACCCTGTCTATAAGACCGTTGATACATGTGCAGCTGAATTTGAGGCTCACACTCCTTATCATTATTCAAGTTACGAAGAAGAGACTGAGGTGCGATCAAGAACTCGCCCTGCAGTAATCATTTTGGGTTCTGGTCCTAACCGAATTGGTCAAGGTATCGAGTTTGATTATTCATGCGTACACGCCTCATTCACATTGCGTGAGGCTGACTTTGAAACGATTATGATCAACTGTAATCCTGAGACTGTATCGACTGATTACGACACCAGTGATCGTCTCTATTTTGAACCTCTTACCCTCGAGGATGTTCTTGAAGTTATTCATGCAGAAACTCTTGCAGGGCCAGTTCTTGGTGTAATAACTCAACTTGGTGGTCAGACACCTCTTGGTCTAGCGGCTGGTCTTAAAGCTGCTGGGGTAACAATTCTAGGCACCAGCCCTGATGCAATTAACCTTGCGGAGGAGCGAGGAGCCTTTGGAGAAGTCCTAAAATCAAAGAACCTCACTGCTCCTGAGTTTGGAATGGCTTCATCTGAAGGTGAGGCGATTTCGATTGCTCAAAGAATTGGATATCCAGTACTCGTAAGACCATCGTTTGTTCTCGGTGGTCGCGGTATGGAGATTGTCTACGACGATCAAGCACTTTCTGGATTCATTACACGAGCGACAGATATCACCCCAGATCATCCAGTTTTGGTCGATAGATTTCTTGATTCTGCAATCGAACTTGATGTGGACGCTCTTTATGACGGCCAACAGTTGTTCCTCGGGGGCATCATGGAGCACATCGAAGAGGCAGGAATTCACTCAGGAGATTCTGCGTGTGTTCTCCCAGCAATGACCATCTCTGAAAGTGCCCGCGAAGAAGTTCGGGCCGCAACCTTGGCAATTGCTGAAGGTGTTGGAGTTCGGGGGTTGATTAATATTCAGTTCGCAATGGCAGGCAATGTTCTCTATGTTCTAGAAGCTAACCCTCGCGCCTCTCGTACGGTGCCATTTGTGTCGAAGGCCACTGGTGTTCCTCTAGCTAAAGCTGCTGCTCGCATCGCTGTTGGAGCAACTATTGCCTCACTCCAAGAAGAAGGATTACTGCCTCACAACGAGCGTCACATACCTAAGGGAATTAGCGTGAAGGAAGCTGTGCTGCCATGGAACAGATTCCGTCGCACCGACGGTCGTGGAGTAGATGCTGTCCTAGGTCCTGAAATGCGCTCTACTGGTGAGGTGATGGGAATCTCTCCAACATTTGGTGGCGCATACGCAAAGAGCCAGATCAGCTCATTTGGTCCGCTCCCGAAGAGCGGAACTGTCTTCATCTCTCTTGCCGACAAAGATAAGAGCGATGGCGTTGAATCCGCTCGAGCATTGGTTGATATGGGATTTAGAGTTCTCGCAACAACTGGCACGGCCGATTTCTTCGACTCTCACGGTGTCGTCACCACCCGAGTTCGTAAGAATTCAGACGGAAAAGGCGAGCTAGGTGAACCAACAATTGTTGACATTCTCAACTCAGGTGAGATTGATCTAGTTATCAACACACCCGTCGGAAGAGGAACTCGAGCTGACGGGTGGGCAATTCGAACAGCCTCCGTTCAAAGAAGTATCCCAATTATTACCACTACCCCAGGATTTAATGCGGCGGTTGAGGGAATCAAGGTTCTCAGACAAGGTGAGCTAGATATTTGCTCACTCCAGGAGTGGCTTGCATGAGCACTATTAACAAATCTGCTACTCAAACCACTGCGTTAATTGTTTCCAATAAGCGCGTTGGTGCTTACCACCAAATCATTTTGAGTGTTGGAAGCGTTGTGAAGAATTGCCGTCCTGGAAACTTTATTGCTATTCAGGTCGGTGGTGAATCCAGCCGCATGGTTCTGCGTCGAGCATTTGCGATCAGTCGCACCTCAGAGAGCGCTCAATACGGAGGCACCATTGAGTTGATCGTTGCTCCTCACGGCAGTGGATCAAAGTGGTTGTGCGCTCAGGGTGAGGGAGTAGAGGTAGATGTAGTTACTCCGCTGGGCACTGCCTTCGGCATACCAACTGAGCCAGTAAATGCTCTTCTCATCGGCGGAGGTTATGGATCGGCTCCGCTTTTTGGTTTAGCTGATGTGCTTAAGTCTCGAGGATGCAAGGTCGATATGCTCCTTGGAGCAAGCGTTGGCCAGAAGATTTATGCACCTATGGAGGGTAAGCGCTCTGTTAATTCCCTTCGTATCTTCACAGAAGATGGTTCCATGGGAGAGACGGGCAGAGTTACTTCTCAACTTGCTGAATTAATCCGTGAACGTGAAATCGAGATTATCTATTCATGCGGTCCGATGGCGATGCTTCGCGCCATCACTGATATTGCAAGCGAGCAAGATGTGATTCATCAATGTGCAGTCGAAGAAGCAATGGCCTGCGGAATTGGTATTTGCATGACATGCGTGCTCCCTGTAAGAGACGAAAGTGGAGCGATATCCATGAAACGCTCATGTATTGACGGTCCCGTGATGGATGGAGCAAGCGTGTGTTGGGATTTGGTAGGCAAGAATCCAGGTGAGTTCGCATGACTTACTCAGTAGATCTCTCCACGACTTTAGGAAATGCATGGTTTCCGGCTCCCATCTTCACAGCTAGTGGATGTGCAAGCAGCGGCAAGGAGTTGGCTCAGTTCTTTCCTCTGAAAGATATTGGTGCAATAGTCACCAAATCCGTGATGAATAAACCTCGACACGGCCGACCAACCCCTCGCATGGCTGAGACACCATCAGGAATGCTCAACTCAATCGGACTTCAGGGACCTGGAATCGATGCTTTCCTTGCCAATGATGTTCCTTGGCTTCTCAATCAGGGTACTCGAGTAATCGTCTCAATCGCAGGCGAGACTGCAGATGAGTTTGGAGTTTTAGCTCGGAAGATTAGATCCACCCCAGGAATTAGCGCACTAGAAGTAAATATTTCTTGCCCAAATGTTGAAAACCGTGGTTTGGTCTTTGCTGCTGACCTTGAATCGTCTAGGCGCGTCATCGATAGCGTTAGAAAGGTAATCGGAGGAGAGATTCCAATCATTGCCAAACTGACTCCCGATGTCACAAATATCCAAGAGATTGCTCGTGGAGTTGTTGATGCAGGTGCTGATGGTTTGGCGCTGATTAACACTGTATTGGGTATGGTTATTAATCTCGACACAATGCGTCCTCATCTTGGAGGAAAGACTGGTGGTCTCTCTGGTCCTGCCATTAGACCTATTGCTGTGCGAGCTATCTATCAGGTCCATGAGGTGCTTCCGAAAGT
>CALEZA010000093.1 GCA_937927965.1 uncultured Candidatus Planktophila sp. | reverse complement strand
ACACTTGTCTATGGCGTGCTTCGCCTTATCAACTTTGCCCACTCAGAAGTTTTCATGATCGGAACATTTGGAGCTCTAGTTGCATCCTCTGGAATTATGGGCGTCAGCGTTGATGATGATCCATTAACTGGTGGAAAGATGATTCTGACTCTAGTTGTGTGTTTAATCGTAGCGATGCTTGCTTCGGCCATAACTGCAGTTGCAGTTGAATTTGTCGCCTATCGCCGACTTCGCAAGAGAGGCGCAACAAAGCTCGCAACTCTCATCTCTGCAATTGGTGTTTCGATTTCTCTCGTTGAATTCTTCCGAATTATCACAGATTCACTCCCTAGAACATTTCCTCGCATCATGGATAAGACATTCCTAGCGCAAGTAGCAGGAGCAGATATTCGAAATGACAAAGTTATTGTTATCGTGGCCGCAGCAATCATGATGGTAGGACTCGATCAGTTCATCTCAAAGACTCGACTAGGTAAGGGAATTCGTGCTGTTTCCATGGATGAGAACACAGCAACCTTGATGGGTGTCAACATCAACCGTGTTATCACAGTGACATTCTTTGCAGGTGGCTTGATGGCTGGAGCTGCAGCCTTCTTCTACATTCTCACTTACGAAAATACATCCTTCAAGGTTGGATTCTTCTTGGGCATTAGTGCTTTCACAGCAGCAGTGCTAGGCGGAATTGGAAATCTTCGTGGCGCACTCTTTGGCGGTTTTGTTTTGGGATTAATGGAGACTTACAGTTCCGCAGTCTTCGGTACCGCTTGGAAAGCAGTGGTCTCATTTATTATTTTGGTACTCGTACTCCTACTCAAGCCGACTGGTTTGTTTGGTGAGTCAATCACTCAGGCGAGGGTCTAATGTCAAATATTTCTTTTAACCTACGCGATCGCGGAGCGGAATTCTGGGATCGGTCACCTCGTTGGAGACGAGTTCTCATTTCGTTGATCTTCATTGGCCTCTGCTATGCACTGCCATTTCTCAACAACCCGATTCTCAATACACCTGGCTCTGACTTCCAGTCAGTTCTCTTCTATCCAGTGGGTATGTATGTGATGATGGCTATTGGCCTCAACATCGTGGTGGGTAAGTCAGGTCTTCTTGACCTTGGTTATGTTGCCTTCTTCGCAATTGGTGCCTACACAATGGCGATCTTGGGAACCAAGACTTCTCTTAACTTCTGGGAAATCTTGCCTATCGGTGTAGCTCTAGCGATGCTCTCTGGTGTTCTGTTGGGAACTCCAACACTTCGACTTCGTGGTGACTACCTTGCAATCGTAACCCTCGGCTTTGGTGAGATTGTCAGAATCTTCGCAGTCAACACCGATGCAATTGGTGGATCTCGAGGAATCGCAGGCATTCCAACCCCACCAGATATCTTCAAGGCTAAATTCACAATTTTGGATCCAAAGCCTTACTACTGGTTACTACTCACATTTACTCTCTTGATTATTTGGATGGTGCGCCGCCTTGCAGCTCGCCGTCCAGGTCGTGCTTGGGATGCAATTCGTCAAGATGATGATGTTGCACAGTTGATGGGTATTAATACTCGTCGCTCAAAGGTCTGGGCTTTCGTGCTCGGAGCTGCTGTCGCGGGAGTTGGTGGAGTTATTTACGCCTCACAAATTCTCTCTATCGTTCCAGACCAATTCAGTCTCAATATTTCCATCATGATCCTCGCTTGCGTGGTATTCGGTGGAATTGGAAATCTTTGGGGAGTAATTTTCGGAGCAATTTTGCTTTCGTTTACGCCTGAGCGAATCAGATTCTTGAGTCAATCTCGAATTTTGGTTTTCGGCATAGCTCTTGTTGTGATGATGAACCTTCGTCCAGATGGAATTCTTCCTAAGAAAAAGCGTGAGCATTTTGAACCGAATTGGGATCATGTTGAAGAGTCCGGAGAAGGGGAGATTAAGTAATGAGCGAAGTACTTCTCGAGCTTAAGAATGTGACCATGAAGTTTGGTGGAGTCACCGCACTCAGTGATGTGAGCCTTGAAGTTCGTAAGGGTGAAATCCTTGCTCTTATCGGCCCTAACGGTGCAGGTAAGACAACAATCTTCAATGTGATCACTGGTGTTTATAAGCCAACTTCAGGTGAAATCAATTTCAACGGTGCAAGCATCGTCGGAAAGAAGCGTCACCAGGTTACTAAGACTGGTATTGCTCGCACCTTCCAGAACATTCGTCTCTTCGGTGAGTCAACTGCCCTTGAGAATGTTGTCACTGGCGCTGATATCCACTCAAAGTCAGGTGTGATTGGTTCTATCTTTGGAACACCTCGTTCCCGTCGTGAAGAGAAGGCTGCTCTCGAGCGCTCTCTCGAACTTCTAGACTTTATGGGACTTCGTAAGCGTGCTGGACAGCTTGCAAAGAATCTTCCATATGGAGACCAGCGACGACTTGAAATTGCTCGCGCTCTTGCAACAAATCCTAAGCTCGTACTTCTCGACGAGCCAGCTGCTGGTTTTAACCCAGCAGAAAAGGTTGCACTTGCTGAGACAATCAAGAAGATTCGTGATGCTGGTTATACAGTCCTTCTCATTGAACACGATATGTCACTGATTATGGGAATCTCAGATCGCGTAGTGGTAATCGACTTTGGTCAAAAGATTGCTGACGATCTTCCATCTGTAGTCCAAAACGACCCTCGAGTTATCGAGGCTTACCTAGGAGCACCTGCTGATGCGTCTTGAAATTAAAGATCTCCATGTTCACTACGGCAAGATTGAAGCAATCAAGGGCGTCTCAGTAGTCGTCAATGAAGGTGAAATCGTCACACTTATCGGTGCCAACGGCGCTGGTAAGACAACAATGCTTAAGACAATTTCAGGCATTCGCCCAGTTTCTAGCGGTCAGATCCTCTTTGATGGTCAAGATATTTCGAAGATGCCTGCACACGAGCGCGTTGAGCTAGGTCTTTCGCAAGCTCCTGAGGGACGCGGAATCTTTCCTGGTATGACAGTTCTTGAGAACCTTGAGATGGGAAAGTATCACCGCAAGGATCGCAAGTCTGAGATGAAGGAAGATCTCGATAAGGTCTATCACCTCTTCCCACGACTTCTTGAGCGCATCAACCAGGCTGGTGGAACTCTCTCAGGAGGCGAGCAGCAGATGCTTGCTATTGGTCGCGCACTTATGGCACGCCCAAAGGTTCTCCTACTTGATGAGCCATCGATGGGTCTTGCTCCTTTGATGATCGCAAATATCTTCCGCATTATCACTGAGATTAATAATCTGGGAACAACAATTCTCCTTGTGGAGCAGAATGCACAGCAGGCACTTCAGCGTGCTCACCGTGCTTATGTTTTGGAGACAGGAAATGTTGTGAAGGAAGCAAAAGCTTCAGATCTTCTCAATGATCCAGCAGTTCGTGCCGCATACCTTGGAGTTGGAGCTCACTAACTCCTATTTGCGGTCTGCGAGAATTAAGCAGGTGATACGGGCAGTGCATGTGCGCTGCCCGTCTTCATTTGTAATCTCAATCTGATAGCTACACATTGTCTTGCCCAGGCTAATTGCAGTTGCAACTCCAGTTACATATCCAGAGCGTGCTGACTTGTGGTGAGTGGCATTGATATCAACACCAACAATCATGCGATCTGGTCCTGCATGAAGAGCTGTTCCGATTGAACCCAGGGATTCGGCGAGCACGACATTTGCGCCACCGTGGAGGAGACCTATTGGTTGCGTATTTCCCTCTACTGGCATTCGACCGACAAGGCGTTCTGGTGAAGCTTCAAGAATCTCAATGCCCATCTTCTGATCCAGAAGTCCTGAGCCGCGTTCTTTGAGAATTGCCAAGTAATCAGGTTGCGTCATAGTTGGAAATAGTAACTTGTTACATAAGATGTCGCCATGACAAGCGCGAAGAAGTTACTGCTTATCGATGGCCATTCGATGGCATATCGCGCTTTCTATGCCCTTCCGGCAGAGAGCTTTACGACCAAGTCTGGTCAGCACACCAATGCAATCTATGGCTTTGCAACAATGCTTATCTCTCTCATGAAGAGTGAGAAGCCCACCCACATTGCGGTGGCATTTGATGTCTCTCGCAAGACTTTCCGATCTGAGATTTTTCCTGAATACAAAGCCAATCGCGCTTCCACTCCTGATGAGTTCAGATCACAGATGCCGTTGTTGCGTGAGTTCATCGACACATCAGATATCCAGCGATTTGAACTCGAAGGTTTTGAGGCAGACGATTTAATTGCAACTATCTCTAAGAAAGCCGAGAGTGATGGCTTTGAGGTTCTTATCTGCACGGGAGATAGAGATAGTTTTCAGTTGGTCAACGAGAAGACAACTGTTCTCTATCCCAAGCGAGGAGTCAGCGACCTAGCGAGAATGACACCTGAGTCAGTATTTGAAAAGTATGGGATGACACCTGCTCAATATCCAGACTTTGCAGCTCTTCGCGGAGATCCCAGCGACAATTTGCCTTCGATTCCAGGAGTTGGAGAGAAGACTGCAGCCAAGTGGATTGTTGAGTATGGCTCATTAAAGGAACTTCTCGCCAAAGCAGATACTGTTTCAGGCAAAGTGGGCGAATCACTTCGTGGCAATATAGAAAATGTTGAGCGAAATAGAGAACTGACTCAATTAATTCATGAGGCACCAATTACATTCGATCTCACATCCATGGAGTGGAAGGGTATAGATCTCGGGAAGTTAGATCCGCTTCTTAATACTCTTGAATTTAAATCTCTCAAGGAGCGCCTCAAGCCAATAGCTTCTGCGGCAGCACCTATTGCGAAGGCGAAAAAATCAAGGGTCAATGAAGCCCAAGGTGACCTCTTCGGCACACCGCCTTCCGTTGATGTGGTCTCTAGCGCCGAACTCGATAAGAAGATTGCCAATCACCCAGGTGAGATATCAATTGCTTTCACGCTCTCCGGGGATTCAGTTGACGAGAAATTGCTTCGATATGTGGTGGCACTCAATGAAAGCCAGATATATCTTGTAGAAGGCTCATCCATGGGGGAATGGGCTCAAGATTCCAACCTCCCAAAAATTGTTTATGACGGAAAGTCCCTTGCAAGAATCAACGGGCTGAGTGGGATTTCCTTTGATGTTGCTCTTGCTGCATATCTTGTTAATCCTGGTTTGAACTCGCTCTCCTTGGAAGACATTGGCGATGAGTATGGTGAGAGCTTCGATACCTCGTCTGCGGAGAATCTCTTGGCTTCCCAAGCAGCATCATTATTTTCACTGAAAAAAACCATAACTGAAGAGCTTCGAGAGAAAGGTCTTGAAAGCCTTTATCACGACCTCGAACAACCTGTTGCAGATTTGTTGGCAATTATGGAAAGCCGTGGCGTCTGCGTTGATAGAGGCGAACTCGAGCGCCTATTGGATCTCTTCGAGAATGAGGTTGCTGAAGAAACAATTAAAGCTCACAAAGCAGCTGGCCATGAGTTTAATGTGGGTTCTCCCAAGCAGCTTCAAGTTGTTCTCTTTGAGGAATTAGGGCTTCCTAAAACGAAGAAAATCAAGACAGGTTTTACTACTGATGCTGATGCACTGGCCTGGCTGTATGAGCAGACTCAACACCCTCTCCTTGAATCTCTTCTGCGTATCCGTGAAGTAAAGAAACTTGCGACAACAATTAATGGTTTGATTGTTGAAATTGCACACGATGGGCGTATCCACACTCACTTTGCTCAAACTATTGCTGCTACTGGCCGGCTCTCATCAGTTGGACCAAATTTACAGAACATTCCTGTGAGAACAGAAGATGGACGCAAAATTCGTGGAGCTTTCAAGGCTGGCGATGGTTTCGATGCTCTACTGACTGCCGATTACAGTCAGATTGAGATGCGAATCATGGCCCATCTCTCCAATGACACCAATCTCATCAAGGCTTTTGAATCTGGCGAGGATCTTCATGCGACTATCGCGGCACAAGTATTCGGGGTGAAAGCAAAAGATGTGGACCCTGAGATGCGCAGGCAGATAAAGGCGATGTCATATGGACTTGCTTATGGATTGAGCGCATACGGACTTTCACAGCAACTAGATCTCTCGCCAAGGGAGGCGCAAGCACTGATGAATACTTATTTTGAGCGCTTTGGCGGAATCCGCGACTACCTCACAACTGTTGTCGATGAGGCTCGCAAGAATGGTTACACAGAGACGATTATGGGTAGAAGGAGATATCTGCCTGATCTCACAAGCGATAATAGAATTGCGCGTGAGGCAGCTCAACGAATGGCGCTTAATGCACCTATCCAGGGAAGCGCAGCAGATGTGATTAAGAAAGCAATGCTCAGTGTTCAGGCGGCGCTAGAGAAGGGCGGATTTACTTCACGCCTACTGCTTCAAGTTCACGATGAGTTGATCCTAGAGATTGTCTCGTCAGAAGAAGCGGCTATTACAGAATTGGTGCGGAAAGAGATGACAGGGGCTTATCTTCTTCGCACGCCGCTCAATGTGGGTATTGGAATTGGTAAGAACTGGAATGAAGCAAACCACTAGTTAATGCTGCGATAGATAACTGTGAGAATTACGCCTGTTGTGGTGAGCGCAAGAACACCCAGTAGAAACACATGGACGAAAGAGCCATTAGCCAAGAGGTAAGACCTATCCGAGGAGCAGATGGGACAGATAGAAATTTCTTTGAAGTTGTATTTCCATCCGCACTGTAAACATCGAAGATTTGGGTTCTTTGAGACCTTCTTTAGCTCTTCTCTAGATGGGATATCTGATGAGGGAAAGTATTTTCTCCGTGCAGTGCTTACAAGGTGCTTCGGTGGTGTGATTGCAATCTTGCCTGAAGGGCCTTGAATATTTCCCAGATCGCGGGTGCTCTGTATTCCAGCAGATCTGGAGAC
>CALEZA010000092.1 GCA_937927965.1 uncultured Candidatus Planktophila sp. | reverse complement strand
TGGGCACGATTATTGCTGCCGCATTTGTCTCATCTTCAGCCCTCCTTGGATGGAGTGGAGCCACCAACAACTCTGTTGCATCAGGTGCAATCTTTGGAGTCAGAGGGCGTTTAGTCGCATCCTTTGTGGGCTTGCTTCTATGCATTCAATATGTGGCTCTGACTGTTTGGACAGGCGGTGAGATCATCGCCTCTGGATGGGCTCGAATCACTGATGCCGAAGTCGGCGATGGACTACTTGTTACTGGTTATCTCCTCATTGCAGTTGCAATAGTTGCCTTTGCAATTCTTGGTTATCGCTATCTTGTAAAGCTCAACAACGCACTTGTCTATGCGATGTATGGATTGGCACTTCTTTCCATTCTTGCTCTCTCAGCTTCTTTTGATTTCAATTACGCAGGAGATCCAGAACTCTATGCGTTGGGGTCATTCTGGCCCACATGGTTCTTAGCGGTTCTCACATGCGGTGCTGCAGGACCTATCTCTCTTGTGACTCAAACAGGAGATTGGACTCGTTATATACCAGCAACTGCTACACGATCAGAAGTTGTGAAATCGACATTTCTCGCCATGACTATTGGACTTGCAGCTCCTACTCTCTTTGGAGCATTTATTGCAGTTGCGGCATTTGATGAAGAATCATTTGTTGGGGGATATGTTGCGGGAGCTCCAGCATGGCTACTCATTCCACTTCTTCTTATTGGATTTGTAGGCTCACTGGGCCAAGGCTCAGTCAATCTCTACTCCATGGGTCTTGATATGGATGCAATCCTTCCACGCCTATCTCGACTTCAATCAACACTTCTTGTTTCTGGAATTGCAACAGGCTTAGTTTTCATTGGAAAGTTTGCATATGATGCAGAAGCTGCAGTTACCAATGCATGTCTCTTCCTCACAGCACTTGGCACAGCATGGGTCGCAATCGCTCTCTTTGGATTCTTCCGAATGGGTGGAGAGCTCTCTAAAGAAGATCTCCAAGTATTTAATCGTCGCACTCAGGGTGGTCGTTACTGGTATCAGGCGGGTTGGAACCTGAAAGCCACAATTGCCTGGCTTGCAGGAAGCATCTGCGGCATCTTAGGTATTTCAAGCGTTGATTACACAGGACCGATAGCCAGCGCCCTGGGAGGCGTTGATGTCAGTGTTGTGGCCCCAGCTCTGGTGGGAATCGCCCTCTATTGGCTCTTGGATCTGATCTCTCCCTCTTCTAATTCGTAGAAAGAGGCGTTAGGTAATATCCTTACCTCATTGTTATCGGGGTCGATGTAATTTCGAACCG
>CALEZA010000091.1 GCA_937927965.1 uncultured Candidatus Planktophila sp. | reverse complement strand
GAAGCATGCGGCGAAGTTGCGGATAGAGAACTGAGAATGAGATCGCCTTAAATGGGCCAAAGATGGTCACCATTCTCTTGCGAAGCTCATAGCCATGAAGCGGCCCCTGTGCGAGCAGCCCTAGGAGAGCAAACTCCAGGGATTCCACGCGTGAGCGCATTGGCGGCCTCAATCTCTAGGGGTATATCAATGAATATATCTGATAAATATATCGATTCGATATATCTGGGCGATAGTTAACCCGAAAGTAGGAGAAAAGGCAAAGCCAACACACCCACCTCCTAAGACCCTCTCCTAGCCTCCAGATAGGCTTACTGGGTGTTCCCAAGCCGTTACCCTGAATATCTTCTGGCAGCGATGATCATCATCCTGGCGCCAGGACCAAGCGTGCTCTTTGTGATTGCCAGAGCTATCGCTTGGGGTCGAAAGACATCAGTTCTGACCGTCCTTGGAAATGTCTCAGGCTCTCTGGTCCTCTCCACCCTTGTTGCCCTTGGCTTAGGACCAATCTTGGAGCGATACCACCTTGCATATGTGGGAGTTCAGTGGGGCGGAGGTCTTTATCTGATCTATCTTGGAATTGACGCTATTCGTCAGAGATCAGTCCATGCCTCAGATATGACCAATCAAGGTCCAGTGGGACCTACTGTCCTTCAATCCATACGAGATGGATTCTGGGTTGGAGTTCTCAATCCCAAAGCAATCGTCTTCTTTGCCGCAGTGCTCCCCCAGTTCGTAGATATCGATAGCAAGCAAGTCACATCTCAATTAATTCTCCTTGGGTTAACCTTCTGCGTTCTCGCATTTATCTCAGATGGAACTTGGGGGCTACTTGCAGGCACTGCCCGTGCATGGCTTGCTGAGAGCCCAACTCGCTTAGAAAAGCTCCGTGCAACAGGTGGAAGCATCATGATTATTCTCGGACTCGCAGTTCTCTACTCGGCAATTGTCGGTAGCTAGCAGCAGACTTAACCCATGAGCATCGCAAAACCTGCCACTCCAGCCCGTGAGTACATCTCCCCTTCGGATCTGACATTTGGATTCTCCACTTGCCATCGATGCCTCTGGCTTAAATATTGGTATGACTTTGGATATAAAACGGATTTCCCACTGCTAAAGACTCTCTCTACTGCACAAGAGGAGAGTTTCCGCAGAGCTCCAATGCCATCTCTGGATGCATCACTGCCTGCAGGAGTTGTGAAGCAATGGGGACAGTGGGTGAAGAGCCAATACATCATCGTTAATGGTGAAAAGAGTCGCTGGCGACTACGCGGAATCTATGACCTCTTAGGTCATTATGATGATGGAACAGTTGGAATTATTGATTGCAAAGTCTCTGATTCCGAAAGAGACAACGGCGATTTCTATGCCCCTCAGCTCGAAGCATATGCATATTGCTTAGAGAACCCATTGAGCGGCAAAGTCTTTCCAGTCTCCACGATGGGGCTTCTCATTTGGAAATTAGGTGGAGCTGCTCAAACTCGGCCAAACGAATTTGTTACTCACACAATGGGCTTTGGTGTTCATCAGGTTTATGTTCCAGTCGAGCGTGATCCTGCCCGTCTTGCGAAGGTCTTAACTGAGTTCATCACCATGATTGAAGGTGAAATCCCTGCAAGTGGAGCCGATTGCCCTCACTGCACATATTCACAGGGTCTTGCAGCTTTAGAGAGATAAGCGAATTACTCTTCGTTCTCACTTGCTTTTTTCTTCACAGCATATTCATCGACATACTCTTGCCCTGACATCTGCTGAATGCGCTTCATAATCGTGTCTGCAACTTCTCGCAGATAAGCGGCATTACTCGAGTCACCTTCAAAGTACATCGGCTCACCAAAAGTCATACCCACGCGCTTGACCTTAGGAATTACTGTTCCTGTTGGTTGAATTTTATCTGTGTTAAACATTGCAACAGGAATGACAGGTGCCCCTGATTCAATTGCAAGGCGAGCAATTCCTGTTCGTGCGCGATAGAGGCGCCCATCAGGGCTTCGAGTTCCTTCTGGGTAAATACCTAAGCAATTGCCTTCGGCCAAAACCTTGAGCCCTGTGATTAACGCAGCCTCACTGCGACGACCGCCAGATCTATCCACGGGCACTTGGCCAAGGGCGATAAAGGTCAGCTTCTTCAGCAGACCCTTCGGACCTGGGCTGGTGAAGTACTCACTCTTTGCGAGGAATGTGACCTTACGGGGAACTACCAATGGCATAAAGATTGAATCGGAGAACGAGAGATGGTTCGACGCAATAATCACTGGACCGCTTGCTGGAACATTGCGAAGACCTTTGACCTTAGGGCGAAACAGGAGCATCAAGAAGGGGGTCAAGAATGCTCGCAAGGTGCCATAGGGCAGATTGTTCATGGCGGTAGCGTATCCGTTTCGTGGCTTTCGGTGCCACTATAGGCCTGTGAGCAAGCGGGAAATGAGCGATGATGACGAGAAAGATCTCATCAATGCCGAATTTGAATCGATGGTTGCCAACCTCTCTCTCGATGAATCTGCTCCCACAACTTATCTCGATGAACTCGATCGACTAGAACCCATTCCGGAGTATGCCCAGGCACCGAAGGTAAAGTTCACATTTCGAGCAAGCATCAGGAGATGGTGGAATAAGTTTGGAAGAGATGACGATGGTGCCGTTGTATGAGTGAAGTGTTTCGTTGGGGAATTCTCGGTACTGGCGGAATTGCTCGAGCATTTGCTGAAGACCTTAAACATCTTGATGGCCATCTTGTGGCGGCAGTTGGATCGCGTTCTCAAGAAAGCGCGGATGCATTTGTTTCACTCTTTCCTGAAGCTCGCGCCTTTGCTTCATATGAAGAGTTGGTTCAATCCGATGTTGATGCAATTTATATAGCAACTCCCCACACATTCCATAAAGAGCATGCTCTCCTTGCTCTCAATGCTGGAAAAGCTGTTCTCTGTGAAAAACCATTCACAATCAATCGCCATGAAGCGGCCCATCTCATTGATCGTTCAAAAGAACTTTCACTGCCATTAGTTGAGGCGATATGGACACGCTTCTTACCTCACATCAAGAGAATTCAAGAATTAGTTGCATCAGGTGTTCTGGGCGAGATTACAAGCATCACAGCAGATCATGGCCAATACCTCCCCATTGATAAGCACCCACGACTTTGGCTTCCTGAACTGGGTGGAGGGGCTCTCCTCGATCTTGGAATATATCCGTTAACCCTGGCTCACATAATTCTCGGTGCTCCAGAAAAGATCTCAGCTCAAGCTACATTGACCGAGCTAGGAGTTGATTTACAGACTTCTGCGATACTTACATACAGCAGCGGAGCTCATGCAACAATTAATTGCACAATGGCCTCTCGCACGAGTAACACTGCCACCATTGCAGGAACGCTTGCTCGAATCGAGATTGATTCCTTCTTCTTCGCACCAACATCATTTCGCGTGGTTACTCGTGATGGTCATGTGACGGAATATCCCAAGAACTACGAAGGTATTGGATTGCGAGAAGAGGCACTTGAAGTTGCTCGCATCTGCAAAACTGGAGAGCTTGAATCTCCTCTAGCTCCGCATGCAATGACCCTTGAGATGATGGAAATTATGGATCAAATCAGAGAGCAAGTGCTTGTGAAATATCCGAACGAAGATTAGAGGCGAGCGAGATCTGCAGCACCCACGAGGCCAGCTTCATTACCTAAAGTTGCAGCAATAATTTCTGGCGATGGATGTTTGCCAGCAAAAGGCATATAACGCTCAAGTGCTGCGCGGGTAGGAGCCAGAAGAATCTCTCCTGCATCAATAACTCCCCCACCAATGACTACGCACTCAGGATCGAGCACAACGGATAGGGATGCAATCCCTGCGCCTAACCATTGAGCTGTGGTGTTAAAGGCAGCAAGAGCTACTTGATCACCATCACGAGCGGCATCTGTGATGGCACGACCAGTCAAGCCTTCCAATGTTCCATCTCCTCGTGAAAGCAGGTTGCGAGCAAGATCTGGGCTTGCAGCAATAGCTTCACGGGCATGACGGAGAAGTGCATTTCCAGATGCATATTGTTCAAAGCAACCTCGAGCTCCACATCCACAGAGATGACCTTCTGGGAGAACTCTTAAGTGTCCAATCTCTGCTGCAATACCAAAAGCACCACGAAGAAGATTTCCATTGACGATAATGCCACCGCCGATGCCAGTGCCAACAGTCACCATCATCATATTTTCACGCCCACGGCCAGCGCCGAATCGAGCTTCACCCCACGCAGCAGCATTGGCATCATTTTCAAGAACAATCGGAAGACCAATAAGGGTTCGAAGTTCTGCCTCTAATTGAACGCCATTCCACCCTGCGATGTTTGGAGTTGCCAACATCGTCTTTCGATCTGATGAGACAAATCCTGCGGCAGATAATCCAACCGCGCTGACATCGAATTCGGCTGCAAGTTCTCGTGCAACTTCTGCAATTGTGGCAGTCAGAGAAGATCCACCCTCACGAGGTGTGTCACGACGAGAAGTTTTGAGAACTTGGCCGTTGTCATCTACGACGCCGCCGAGAACTTTGGTTCCGCCGACATCTACGCCGATCGTGTAAGACATTTACTCGAATCGCGCCTTAAGTTCAGAGAGCGCCTGATCGATTGTTGTTTTCTCTGTCTTTGCAATCATCATGCGTGGAACAGGCAGAGAGAGTTCAACGCCAAGTTGATAGGTAACTTGAGTAGTATCAGAATCAAGAGCCTTAAGAATGTACTTGCCGTCCATAGCTGTCATGAGATCTGCCTCATCAAGAGAGAAGGTGACCTCACTAGGGGCTGCACTCCAGTCGTACTCAAGTGTGGCGCGGTCTTTCATAACTCCCGCATCGACTGAGACATTTGCCTTGAGAACTCTGCCCTCTCCATCGCTTTCGACTACCTCCACAGATTTAATTGAGGAGAGCCACTCTGGATAACCTGCGATGTTATAGAGGGCTTCTGCCACCTCTGCGAGAGGGGCATCAATTTCGACTGTGGCTGAGCTAAATTCGGACATGACATAAGCCTACAACTCTTCCCAATTCTTGGGGTACGGCGCTAGCGTTGCGCCCATGAATGAAATCAACACCACTCCGCTAGTGCCAGCCGCCACAGAGGGTAACCTCACCAATCTCATTGCAGAGCGAGCTTGGTTCGAGCCTGAACGCATCACTATGTCTCGACCATTGGGTGATGGATGGCAACCACTGACAGCTCGTGAAGTGGAAGCAGACGTGAGAGCCGCTGCTAAAGGTCTTATCGCAGCTGGTGTGCAGGTTGGAGATCGCATCGCGATCATGGCTCGCACTCGCTATGAATGGACGATCCTTGATTTCGCATCTTGGTATGTAGGTGGAGTTGTAGTTCCAATTTATGAAACATCATCTCCAGAACAAGTTGATTGGATCCTCAATGACTCTGGCGCTGTAGCGCTCTTTGTCGAAACTCCCGTCCTTAAAGAGTCGGTTACTCCAATTCTGCCTCCACATACACGACACATTTGGGTTATGACTGAAGATGTTCTCGAAGTTCTACGCCGCACAGGTGCACATATCGCAGATTCTGAAATCGAACATCGCCGATCAACTTTAAATCCAGATTCACTTGCAACTCTGATTTATACATCAGGTACTACAGGTCGACCAAAGGGCGTGCAACTCACTCACGGAAACTTCCTTGCAGAGTGTGGCAATGTTGTACAGGGAGCTAGCGATCTCTTCCTTAAGCCAGGTGGATCAACACTTCTCTTCTTGCCAGTAGCCCATGTATTTGGTCGTATGGTTCAAATTGGTTCCATTAGTGCAGGCCTTCATCTTGCACATTGTGCAGATCCTGCCACTCGCTTAGCAATTGATCTCGCATCATTTAAGCCAACATTCGTCCTTGCTGTTCCTCGCATCTTTGAAAAGGTTTATAACGGAGCAGAGGCTAAGGCTGAAGCTGCAGGAAAGGGCAAAATCTTCCGCAAGGCCGCAGAGACAGCTATCGCCTATAGCGAAAATATCGATGCCAAGAAATTTAAGCCACTCCTATCTTTGACTCATAAACTCTTTGACATTCTTGTTTACTCAAAGATTCGCCATGGTTTAGGTGGTCGCGTCGAAGCTGCAATCTCGGGTGGCGCTCCACTTGGTGCGCGTTTGGGTCATTTCTATCGCGGAGCTGGCGTGACAATTTTGGAGGGCTACGGCTTAACTGAAACAACGGCTGGTGCAACTTTGAATCTCAATTCCAATCTACGCATTGGATCTGTCGGTCGACCTATTCCAGGCACATCAATCAAGATTGCCGACGATGGCGAAGTTCTCATTGGAGGACCAATAGTCATGCGTGGCTATTGGCAAAATGATGCAGCCAACCAAGAAGTATTCGATGGCCATTGGTTTAGATCAGGAGATCTTGGTCGCCTCGATGAAGATGGCTTCCTCTACATCACAGGGCGCAAGAAAGAACTTATCGTTACTGCAGGTGGTAAGAATGTTGCACCTGCCGTTCTTGAAGATCGTCTCCGCGCTCACCCACTAGTGAGCCAATGCATGGTCGTGGGCGATAACAAGCCATTTATCGCATCCCTCATCACTATCGATCAGGATATGTTGAAGGGTTGGATAGCTGCTAATAACAAGACGGGTGCAACCCTAGAGACTCTTGTGAATGACCCTGATTTAATTGCGGTGATTCAAACAGCAGTCGATGAAGCAAATAAGGCGGTCTCCAAGGCAGAGTCAATTCGAAAGTTTGCCATCTTGCCTAATGACTTCACCATTGCAGATGGTCAGCTCACAGCCAAGCTTTCAGTGAAGCGCCATGTTGTTGCAACACAATATGCCGACATCATCGAGGGCCTATACACCAAGGAGTAGGTATGTCGAAGAGCTCTCAAAGCGAACTTGCGCGAGAGCTTTTCACATCACTTTCCCGAGATCTTGTGGATCTGATATCTCATATTGATTCACTTATTGCTCGTCATACTCTTCTCTCTGCTCATTTAATCCCGCTCAGATTTGATGTTGCGGCAAAGGTGGAGATGGTGCGAGATGAAGTTTTCGCTCTCACATATGAGGAGTTATTGGAGTTTGACTCCCCTGCAGTCTCCAATGAGGAACCTAGTAGCCCTTTGGCGAATCTTTCAGATCCTCTCACGCGAACAGAGGTTTCAGTGCTGGAGGACTTAGTAAAGGGTCTGACAACTAAAGAGATAGCACAGGTGCGACATAACTCAGAAGCGACAATTAAGAGTCATCTCACAGCAATTTATAGAAAACTTGGCGTTCGCAATCGGGTAGAAGCTGTTACTTGGGCAGTTCAAGGAGAGCGTTAAATTCTTTCGACCAACGCTTCCACTCCCACTCTTGAACAATCCATTCGCGCCCACGAGCACCCATAGAGCGAGCTCGAGCGGGATCTTCCAATAGTGTTGTAATCGCCTCAGCAACTTCTAGAGGTTTAAGACCATCAACTGCAAAACCTGTCTCGCCTTCTAGGATTGCATCCGGGGCGCCACCTGACTTTCCACCCACAACAGGCAAACCGCATGCACTTGCTTCCAGATAAACAATTCCAAGTCCCTCTACTTCAAGACCTGCAAGTCTGGAGCGGCTTGGCATTGCAAACACATCACCTACGCAAATGAATTCTGGGAGTTCTTGATATTTAACTCTGCCCACAAAGGAGATGTGATTGAGAACGCCGAGTTGAATTGCTCGCTTGTGAATGTATTCAAGGTGTGGACCTACTCCCACAAAAAGCAGGTGTGCATTTGGGACCTTAGCGAGAATAGTTGGTAGAGCTTCCACGAGTGTGTCCTGGCCCTTGCGATGCACAAGCCTTCCCACGCTCACAATTACTTTCTTATCTGAGAGCTCTAATTCCTTGCGGAGGTTCGTTGCATCCACAGGAGCAAAGTGCGTGGTGTCGATACCTGGGGCTATTCGAACCATAGCTTTTGCATCATCAGTATCGAGTGATCGCGAAATTGCGTTTCTAGTGAACTCACCTAAATATGTAAGTACATCCACTCCCCGACCAATGCGGCGCATTGCCCAGGAAAATGGCCACACCTTTGACCACCACACTTCATGACCATGAGTGAGAGCCACAATTCGCTTGACTCCAGCTTTCCTCAGTCCTTGAGATAACAAACCAAGCGGGGCTGCTGCACCGAAGAAAACCCTTGGTATCTGGCGATCCCGAACTAGTTTCTTCAGGATTGCCAAAACTCGTGGAGATGGAAGGAGAATCTTTGACCGATCGCGAATTACCTCGACTCCGTATTTTTCAAACCATATGCGGTCATACTCCTCAGAGTCAGGCTGTGCACTTGTGTAAACAATTGTGGAGCCAAAAGGTGCTCGTTCAATTAACCCAATAACAAAAGTTTCAATACCACCAGCGCGTGGACCAAAGTCATTGGTGATGCAGAGAATGCGTTGTGTTGAACTCATTAGAAGCGGCGAACTGCAACCAGGCGCTTTGAGCCGAGGGATGCCTCTGCAATTTTGACTCTTGAACCAGAGCGAGGTGCATGCACCATTCTTCCGCCTCCGATGTAGATACCCACATGTGAAACTGGGCGACCAAAGAAGAGTAGATCGCCAGGCTTCTTCTGATTCAAAGGAATGGATTTACCCATGCGAGACTGGGCTGCAGATGAATGTGGGAGATTTACTCCTGCTGCTTGGAAAGCACGCATGGTCAAACCAGAACAATCCCAATTTACTAATCCAGCAGCTCCAAAGACATATCGATCGCCGATTTGCTTCAGTGCATACTTGATCGCGATACCACCACGACCTGAGGCGGCAATTGTTTTAGCGGCTGCAAGTGAATTGGCTTGGTCGGCATCTTCCTTCTCTTGTGCAAGGCGTGCCAAACGCTCGCGATCTTCTTTCTTTAATTTAGCCAGGATTGCTTCAGCTTTTGCCAACTTGGCTGTTGCAACAGCGCTCTGCTGAGCTAACTTCTTCTCCAGCGCCTTCACCTGAGCAAGTCGATCAGAAACCGTCATTGAAGTTGCATTCAATTTCTGAGTTGCCGATTGATATTTCTTCAACTGAATGGACTTCTGCCGAGTTATTGATTCCAAAGATCCCGCAGATGAGAGGTAGAGGGCAGGGTCACTAGAGAAGAGAAGTTCCAAACTTTGACTCAACGATCCTGATTTATATTGATTAACCGCCAAGACTCCTAGGGTGCGAGAAATTGAGTCGACATTCTTGCCCTGGATTGCAGCTTGTGCCTGGATGCCGTTAAGGCTCTTCTGAAGCGCAGCGAGTTTGACCTTCGCCTCCTGAGCTCCCTCTGCCGCAGCCGTTGCCTCTTCTTCAAGGGCATTGACCTGCGCCTGAATCTGAGCCAGCGATGGGGCGGCATTGCCAGTAGGGGCCAGGAAGAGCCCTGAACCCACAACCAGAGAGGCCAGGATGGCCAGGCGCTTAAATCGCATGCTTCAAGGCTAACCAACCTCGCCCGCCAAACTCAACTTATACGCTGGGCTCAGGCTCAAAATATCATGTGAATTCTCAATATCCTTCTCAGATGAGCGTCATAGCAACATTAGTCGTTGGGGCAAATGGAGCTACCTCCCTTAAGGGTTCTTCAAGTGGACTTTCCACACAAGCAGATCGTGATCGATTTCTGCAACTGCATCGCAGCGCTGGTGCTTACATTGTGGGCAGAAAGAGCGCTTCCGTCGAAAGCTATAGAAACTCGTTGGCACCAATCTTTATCTTCACAAGGCAACCAATCCCGAACATTGCTGGAGAGGTTGATGTCTCGCAAGGTTTTGAGAGAGCAGTAAGAGAAATATCTAACGCTCATCCTTCACCTATTGTTGTCGAATCTGGAGTTTCGCTGATGATGGCGATGATTAATGATGGAGTGATTGATCAATTGCAATTGAGCCTATCCCCCATAGTTGGTGATGGAGATTTTATTGATTTAGATCAACTTCTCGAACGCTTTGAAATTGAGAGCGACATTGAAATCGATGGAACTCGATTACTGGAATGCAGATATAAGGGCAACGCCTAAAACGGCAAAAACAATTCCAAAGTATTGAGCTTTATGCAATCTCTCTCGAAGGAAGAAGAAGGCGAGAAGGGCTGTGGCGATTGGATAGAGAGAACCAAGAACCATCGCAAGGGAAACTAAACCCTTTGTTGTGGCAACCCCAAGAAGAAGATTTGCAAGAAAATCTGAGATTCCAATTGCAATCAAAAGAGGAATCTCTTTGGTTGTGATGCCTCCAAGATTCTTTCTCTTGAGGAAAATCGCTATGCTCACAATAAATGTTGCACTTCTCATAGTAACCATGGTCATCAGAGAACTAGTCTCGGAACCAATTGCCATAAAGGTTAGTGCTGCGCCGAATCCCAGGGCTGCAGATAAAGCAAGAAGAACTGGGCGTAATGGAAGTCCTTGTGAGATTTCAGGTCCACTTGCCAAAAATCCTCCGACCACTGCTGCAATTACCCCCGCGGTAACGGGAGCTGCGAGTCGATCTCCATTAACAAGAAATGCAAAGAAGAGCGGCAGTAAGACGCTGAGAGAACTAATGGGAGAAACAACACCCATGCGCCCTGATGCAAGTCCTGCATAGAGGCAGAGCAATCC
>CALEZA010000090.1 GCA_937927965.1 uncultured Candidatus Planktophila sp. | reverse complement strand
ATAACGCAGTCGACGAATCACTCGCTGGCCACTGTAAGAAGATTGAAATCAACCTTGAAGCCGATGGCTCGGTTGAAGTTCATGATGATGGTCGCGGTATTCCTGTTGATAAGGAGCCAAAGACAGGTCTTACTGGTGTTGAAGTTGTTATGACAAAGCTCCACGCTGGAGGAAAGTTTGGCGGAGGCTCTTATGCAGCCTCTGGCGGTCTCCATGGTGTGGGTGCATCTGTTGTGAATGCTCTTGCTGAGCGCCTTGATGTTGAGGTCGATCGCAATGGCAAGATCTACTGGATGTCATTTAAGCGTGGCACACCAGGCATCTTCGATGGTGATGGACCTAAGGCAGAATTTACTGAGCAATCAGGTCTTCGCATTATCGGAAAGATCTCATCGAAGGTCACTGGTACTCGTGTGAAGTGGTGGTCTGATAAGCAGATCTTCCTTAAGGATGCATCCCTTGATATCGAAGATATCTATGCGCGAGCTCGCCAGACATCATTTTTGGTTCCAGGTCTATCTCTGACTGTTAACGATAATCGCAGCAAAGAGAAGACCACTCAAACTTTCTATCACAAGGGCGGAATCTCCGAATACTGTGATTTCTTGCAACCTGATCAACCAGTTGGAGATGTCATACGCATCTATGGCACTGGCCACTATCAGGAGACAGTCCCTGTTCTCGATGACAAAGGACATATGGTCTCAACTGAAGTTGAACGCGATATGGAAGTAGATATCGCCATGAAGTGGGGAACAGGTTTTGACTCCACCATCCGCTCATTTGTGAACATTATTGCAACCCCTAAGGGTGGTACTCACCTCCAGGGCTTTGAGCGTGCGATCACAAAATCCTTTAATGAGGCGATGCGTAGTGCAGGAATTTTGAAGAAGAATGAAGCAGATGTGATTAAAGACGATGTGATGGAAGGCATTACCGCCGTTGTCACCGTACGCATGTCAGAGCCGCAGTTTGAAGGCCAGACTAAGGAAGTTCTAGGAACAGCTGCAGCCACCAAGATTGTCAGCACAGTAGTTGCCGATAAGCTCAAGGAGTTCTTTGCAACCACTCGCCGAATTGATAAAGCCAACGGTAAGTTGATTATGGAGAAGGTGGCAGGAGCATCACGCACGAGAATCTCTGCCCGTGCTCACAAAGATCTTCAGCGTCGCAAGAATGCCCTTGAATCTTCATCTCTTCCAACAAAGCTCTCAGATTGTCGCTCAGAAGATGTGACTCGCACAGAGCTATTTATTGTTGAGGGAGACTCAGCTCTTGGAACCACCAAGGCTGCCCGTAACTCTGAGTTCCAGGCGATCCTTCCTATTCGTGGAAAGATCCTCAATGTTCAGAAGGCATCTCTATCGCAGATGCTTGATGATAAAGAGTGCGGTTCGATTATTCAGGTCATTGGTGCAGGTTCAGGTAAATCATTTGAACTCGATGATGCTCGTTATGGTCGCGTAATCTTGATGTCAGATGCTGATGTTGACGGAGCACACATTCGTTGCCTTCTTCTTACATTGATGTATCGCTATATGCGCCCACTTATTGATTCAGGTCGCGTCTTTGCTGCCATCCCTCCACTTCATCGAATCGAAGTTATGGGTGGAGGAGGCAAGAAGGGCCAGTATCTCTACACCTATTCAGATGATGAGATGAAGAAGGTTACTACTGAGCTCACCAAGGCTGGAAAGCGCTGGAAAGAACCAATTCAGCGTTATAAAGGTCTTGGCGAAATGGATGCAGATCAGCTTCGTGAGACAACAATGGATCCAGATCACCGCACACTTCGTCGCATCACAGTGACAGATGCTGCAGCTGCAGAGGCGATGTTTGAGCTCCTCATGGGTTCAGATGTTGCTCCACGCAAGGAGTTCATCGCTAACGCTGAGATTGATAGAGATTCAATCGACGCTTAGTCTAGAGCTTCTCTCACACTCGGTTTTTTATCTTTTGCAAGAATTTCTCTGAGCTCTTCAGTCAAATCATCGCGGTAAGCGATAGTTAATCTGACGAGATACTCCTTATCGCCACAAAGATATTTCAAGGTTTTTTCAGAGGTATTTGAGTTTTCTGCAACCGCCTCTCTCACATCCTGTGATTTATCCCTGGCTAACTCATCCAATATTTCGGCTGTTGAATTCTCGTTCCTAGCTACCTTTAACCTTACGTATTCTGATTTATCTTTCGAGAGGGTGAGCAACTGAGAAGTTTGGATAGCCACAGAGGCGGCAGCAGCTTGTCGTAGAGTCTCGTTTGAAGATTTTGCAGCAGCTTCAACAATATTCTGTGGAGCAGATGGATTACAGATAGCAGAGATGCGTACTGATTCGTCTTCATCAGCTGCTAATTTTGAAAGGGTTTCACTAGGTGTGTTGGAATTTTGTGCAACTACAAATCTAACTCCCGCAGAGGAATCCTGGGAAAGTTTTGTGAGTAGTTCGCTAGGGGTTGATCCAATATTGCCAGCCTTTGCCCGATTGATTGGTTTATCACTTGTAGCTAGTGTGGTTATTTCTTCAAGGCTCACGCCATCGTCATAGAGATAATCAAAAGTGGCAATTGCTTCAATCTCATAGAGGCGATCCCACATCGGATCAAAGAACCAAGCGCCAATATCGCTGCCAGATCCTTCCGTGAGCAGGCATCCAAATTCAGATATCCATTCCAATTCAGATTCAAAATAGTTCAAATCTTCCTCGGTTTTATCCATGAAAATCTGCACTATTTCCTCATAGGAAAGGAGAGCCACCATCTCACCTTTCTCGGATGAGTGACACAGGGAGATATATACATCAACCCACAGTGCGGTCCATGTAATGTCATCGCTATCCAAATCGGGGAAGTGAGTTTTAATTAATCCCGTTAAGTCTTCGCCTCTTGCGAATCTTGGTATTTTGCTCCATCGCTTGAGGTTCTTATCTTCTATAGCGAGAATTTCATTGGCAATTGTGACCACATCTTCAATCGAAAGAGTGAAATTTTCATCTGTCATATCTTAAGAATAGAGGTGTGAATGTAAACCTACAATGAATTTTCTTGCCTGAGACTAGTCAATTGACACGAGATCGAAGTACTCGTCTTTCCAGATGTCTTCATCTCCATCAGGCAGGAGAATCACTCGATCTGGTTTGAGGGCTTGGACAGCGCCTTCATCGTGGGAGACCATGATGACTGAGCCCTGATATTCAGAGAGAGCTGCAAGAATTTCGGCACGGGATGCTGGGTCAAGGTTATTTGTCGGCTCATCAAGGAGGAGAACATTGGCACCAGATACGACGATAGTTGCCAGTGCTAAGCGAGTTCTCTCTCCACCTGAAAGTACCTTCACAGGCTTATGGACATCGTCTCCTGCAAAGAGGAATGAGCCAAGAACATTGCGAGCTTCAGGCTCTCTGATATCTGCAGTTGCAGACATCATGTTCTCAAGGATGGTGCGTTCAAAGTCGAGCGACTCATGCTCCTGGGCGTAGTAGCCAATCTTGAGTCCATGTCCTTGTTCAACTTTTCCAGTGTCAGATTCAAGTTCACCTGCAAGGATTCGAAGGAGAGTGGTCTTTCCTGCACCGTTAAGACCGAGAATCACAACGCGAGAGCCTTTATCAATCACGCAAGAGACATCTGTGAAGATTTCTAGAGATCCATAGTTCTTGGAGAGCTCTTCGCCAGATAGCGGAGTCTTTCCACATGGTGCAGGAGTTGGGAAACGAAGCTTTGCCACCTTATCTGCAACTCGAACATCTTCAAGGGATGAGCGAAGTTTCTCTGCTCTGCGAAGCATTCCTTGGGCTGCAGTTGCCTTAGATGCCTTTGCTCGCATCTTTTCGCCCTGCTTCTGCAAAATCTCAGCTCTCTTTTCAGCGTTGGCACGCTCTTTCTTTCGGCGGTGCTCATCTGCTTCACGCTGAATTAAATACTGCTTCCAGCCCATGTTATAGACATCGATCACATTGCGATTGGCATCGATATAGAAAACCTTATTCACAACTGTCTCAATGAGGTTCACATCGTGAGAGATGATGACAAGCCCGCCTGAATAGTTGGTGAGGTAGTTGCGAAGCCAGATAATCGAATCTGCATCAAGGTGGTTGGTTGGTTCATCGAGGAGGAGCGTTTCAGCCCCTGAAAAAAGGATACGAGCCAGCTCAATACGACGGCGCTGACCACCTGAGAGCGTTGATAGCTCGTTATGGAAAACATCTTCAGAGACACCTAGAGATGACGCAATTGCCTCTGCCTCTGATGTTGCTGCATAACCGCCTGCTGCATTGAACTCTGCATCGACGCGGGTGTAGCGCTCAAGAGCTTTCTCTAACTCTTCACCTTCAGTAGTGGAGAGTTCTAACTCAACTGCGGACATACGACGAGCGATCTCATCTAAATTACGAGCAGAGAGAATTCGATCGATTGCAGTTCCTTGATCTTCACCTGTGCGAGGATCTTGGGGGAGATATCCAATATTTCCTGAACGATTTACTCCACCACCTGCTGGAAGAGTTTCACCTGCAAGTACTTTTGCAAGAGTTGATTTACCAGCGCCATTGCGACCGACGAATCCAACGCGATCTCCATTGTTCACACGGATGTTAACCCCAGAGACGAGCAGTCTTGCGCCAGCGCGAAGCTCGAGGGCAGTAGTGGAGATCATTGGGTGAGTTTACGCAGCGCCGATGCGAGTGCGACGCGGTACTGCGTATGCCTTCGCAACAGCGGTGAGCTCATCAGAAACCTGCTTACGCATTGCTTCTTCTGACTTCAAGAGGGCGGTGAGAGCTGCGATAGTCGCCTTAAGCTCCTTGGATTCGGTTTCAAGTTCTAACTTGCTCATCTTGGTGAGGCGACGCAATGGCATATCGAGAATATATGTTGCTTGTTCCTCATTGAGCTTAAAGCCCTTGATGAGCGCATCCTTAGCAGCGGCTGCATCATCAGAGCCGCGGATAATCTTGATTACCTTATCGATATCGATAATCGCCTTAAGAAGACCATCAACAAGTGTGAGGCGATCTTCTGCCTTGGCCTTGCGATATTCAGAGCGGCGGCGCACCACTTCAATGCGGTGATCAATAAAGACCTGAAGGAGTTCTTTAAGTCCAAGAGTTTGTGGGCGACCCTTAACAAGTGCGACAGCATTGATAGCAAAGCCATCTTCCATTGGTGTGAGCTTGTAGAGCTGCTCAAGAACAGTCTCAGGTTCAAAGCCGTTCTTGAGTTCAATCACAACATTGGTACCTGTTTGACCATCGGTGAGATCGACAATATCTGAGATTCCTTGAATCTTCTTTGCCTTTGCAAGGTCTGCAATACGCTCAACAACCTTCTCGGGTCCGATGTTAAATGGAAGTTCCTTAATCACAATGCCCATCTTGCGGGAAGTGACCTTGCTGATTTCAACGGTGGCGCGAACCTTAAAGGATCCCTTACCTGTGGCATATGCCTCACGCACGCCATCGAGTCCAATAAGTTCGCCGCCTGTTGGAAAATCTGGACCAGGAATATGTTTCATTAACTGATTCAAAGTCGCCTTTGGGTTGTCAATTAAATACTTAGTTGCGGCGATGACTTCACCAAGGTTATGGGGAGCCATGTTGGTGGCCATACCCACTGCGATTCCTGAAGAACCATTGACAAGAAGATTGGGAAAAGCCGCTGGCAACACGAGAGGCTCTTGGAGCTGTCCATCGTAGTTAGGGCCAAAGTCGACTGTGTTCTCATCTGATTCAGCCACCATTGTCATAGCAGCTGCAGCAAGGCGAGCTTCTGTGTAACGCATCGCAGCAGGACCTGCATCGAGTGAACCAAAGTTTCCATGACCATCGATAAGTGGAAGCTGCATAGAAAAAGCTTGAGCCATACGCACAAGCGCGTCATAAATTGCTGAGTCACCGTGTGGGTGCAACTTACCCATCACTTCACCAACAACACGAGCAGACTTCACATGGCCACGATCTGGGCGAAGACCCATATCTGCCATCTGATGAAGAATGCGACGATGAACTGGCTTTAGTCCATCGCGTGCATCAGGAAGTGCTCGTGAATAGATAACGGAGTAGGCATACTCAAGGAAGGATTCAGACATCTCAGATGAGACATCGATATCGACAATCTTGCCTGGAAATTCTCCAGGCTTAGGCCCTGCCGCCTTAGCCTTTGCGCCCTTAGCTGGGGCTGCCTTCTTCGTTGCCATGGCGCGTATTCTGCCCTGCGAAGGGGTTAAATCACGGTACCTACACGCGGACGAGCCCCAACGATTGCAACACATCGAGCAGCCACTGCCGCTCCTGCCTCAAGACCATGCTGCATATTCTTAGTGAGGGCATAGTGAGCGATAAATCCAGCAGCGAAAGAGTCTCCAGCACCTGTGGTGTCGATTACCTCAGTGGGAAGAGCAGGGACACTGACAAGAATTGAGCCACGAGCTTTGCCAATAGCTCCATGTGATCCTCGTTTGATGACAACTACTTCGCAATCTTCAAGGAGTCGATCAATAGCTGCTTCAACATCGCTGAGCCCTGTTAAGTAAATCGCCTCTTCTTCATTGAGCAAGATGACATCCATCAACCTAATCCATGACTTCACTTCTTCGAGTGGAACCTGCATCATTCCGCCCACAGATGCAGGGTCAAAGTAGATTGGAAGACCTGTCTGCTTAATCTTGGCGATCATCTCTAGAACTCCAGGACGCGAGAGAGGGTCAAGCGGGGAGTATCCAGAGAGATAGACAGCATTAAATTCTGAGAGATCTGGAAGGTCTCCAATATGAAGGCCAGAGTTAGCACCGTTATCAGGAAACATGGTGCGCTCGCCAGTGGGATCTACTAGAACAACTACAACTCCAGAGCTGCCCTTATCAACCATTAAGTTATTGTGATGAACTCCTAGAGCATCAAATTCTGAGGTGAGAGCAGCACCTGCTGCATCATCTCCCACATGACCCACAATTGTTGCTCTGGCATCTGTGCGAGTAAGCCATGAAGCCACATTTCCTGCAGCCCCGCCGCCGTGTGTGGAGATTTTGGAAGGGGTATCACTTCCATAATTGATCTTGTCGGGCATCACCTCAATCTTGGTGATGACATCGAGCATCACATCACCAATACAGAGAACTCGAACTGTCATTTATGCACGCTTACTTGATGCAACAGCAATTTCTGCAGCGAGAGCTGAATTAGATTTAATGATATCGATGTTGACTTTGAGGGATTCTCCATCTGAGGCGGTGTGGAAGTGCTCGAGCAAGAAAGGTGTCACATACTTACCGTGAATTCCATTGCGCTCAGCTCCTTCTAATCCGCTCTTTAAAATCGCATCATGTCGAGTGCGATCCATCTCATTAATCACTGGGTTTGCAACCACTAAACCATTATTAGTTTTAAGTGCTACACGCTCAGCAATGACTGCTGCAATCTCTTCTGCACTATTAACCTGATGCTCGATGGTAAATCCAGAGTCTGTGAGGTAGAAACCAGGGAAGTGAGTTGTCTTATAGCCCACCAATCCAATTGCAAGAGTCTCAAGACGCTCAAGTGTTGCTCCCACATCCAGAATAGATTTCACGCCAGCACAGACAATGGTGATATCTAGTTGAGATAGAGCGGTGAGATCTGCAGATTCATCAAATGTTTCATGGGCTCCACGGTGAACACCACCCAAACCACCTGTTGCAAAGACATGGATTCCAGCAAGCACAGCTAAGTGAGCAGTTGCTGCAACGGTCGTTGCTGCTGACTTTCCAGATGCTGCGATGATGGCAAGATCGCGACTAGATGCTTTAGCGATGTCGTCACGATTGGCGATATCAACCAATTGCTCATCTGTGAGTCCGATATGAACGATTCCATCGAGAATTGCAATCGTTGCAGGCACTGCGCCTTTAGATCGCACAATCTCCTCAACCTCACGGGCTACTGTGAGATTGGATGGGCGTGGCAACCCATGGCTGATGATGGTGGATTCAAGAGCAACGATGGGCTTTCCAGCCTTAAGGGCTTCTGCAACTTCTGGAGAAGTGGTGAATGAGGTCTGTGACATGGCGCTAACCATACTCGTGAGAAGATTTATCCGTGCACCTATCGCAGATCATGCCCTCCATCTTCTCTGGCTTGGGCCTTGGCGATACTCAGGATTTCTTGGGATGTGGAGAAAGTCCAGCAGGGCGAGAGCTCCTCTTTCTTATCGATGGCTTCGGCGCAGATGTCCTATCCCACTATGGTGAGTATGCACCGACACTTGCATCGTTAACTCAGAAAGATGTCATCCGCACATCTTTCCCATCGACAACCTCAACAAGCCTTGCAACTCTGACTACAGGTGCGATGCCAGGAGCGCACGGCATGATGGGCTACACAGTCCGCGTTCCTCGCAGCAGTGGGCGAGTACTTAACTCGTTAAAGTGGGATGAGCGAGTAGATCCTGAAATTTGGCAACCTGTTCCCACACTCTTTCAACGAGGCGTTGCAGCGGGCATCACCGTTACCCATGTTGCAGCCAAGCGATATGAAGACACAGGTTTCACTAGAGCAGTCTTTAGAGGTGCTCACTATCGTGGAGCAAATGTCACAAGTGATCTCATTAAAGAGACTGTGCAGGCTCTGGCAAAGTCACCGTCGTTTGTGTATCTCTATGTCAATGATCTTGATTCAGCAGGACATTCTGATGGAGTCGGATCTGATAAATGGATTGCAGCCCTTTCTCAGATAGATGCAATGGTTAAGGAACTCATTGAAAAATTGCCGAAAGGTGTTCGTTTCTGGATCACCGCCGATCATGGAATGATCAATGTGGAAGAGAAGATTGTGATTGGGCGAGACAACGAACTCGCTACCAATATTTCAACTATCGCAGGTGAGCCTCGCACCCGACACCTCTATCTCACAGATGGTGAGAGCGCTTCTATGAAGGCAGATGCGATTGCGCTATGGGAGAGCACACTTGGGAACAAAGTAAAGATGTATTCACGGGAATCTGCGATTGCTGCTGGTCTTTTTGGTGAAAGCGTAACCCTCGATGCAGCAGATCGCATCGGAGACATAATTGCTATCGCTCAAGGGGGAATAGTGCTCCTAGATCCTGAGAGAGCAGATAAAGAAGGTTCGATGGTGGGCCATCACGGTGGAGATAGTGATGTGGAAAGTTCTGTGCCGTTGATGACCACTACAGTTTAAGAATGTCATTGACTCTCACAGCAAATAGATTAAAAATGTGCTTGTGAACGCAAAAGAGAAGAAACTCTACGAACAAGCAGAGGAGCTATGGGAGAAATCTTGCGATGAACTTAACTCTTTGGAGGACAAGCTCTCTTCGTCCGCATTCTTAGGTGCTCACTATGCAATAGGTGCACTTCGTGGGTATTGGTCTCCATCGGAAAGTGGCTTTCTCGTAATTAAAAGTGCCATTGAAGAAATGGAGAGGACCCTTCTTGAGGATTACCAGCAGAGCGAGAATTTACGGAAGACCGAGAGCAACGGCTCAGAGCATGTCCCCGTACCCGCATCCGAGATTGTTCCATGGAGAGAAATAAAATGGCGAGTTGTTAGAAAAGAAATTGAACCGAGCGTATTTGTCTTCGAATGCTCTCCTGTAAATGGAAATTCAGTCCGCAAATATTGTGAGTATATTTATGAAGATGAAGATGTTGAAGTTGATGGAGAAGAAATTTCTTCGAGCAAAGTTCCAGACGATGTAATTTTCCAATGGGGAAATTTCGATGATGCAGTACTGCCTCTACTGCAAATCCGAGAAAACTTTCAATACATAGGGAATGGATCAAAACCATACGATGGTTTTATCGTAATTGATGGGTACTATTTCGTTTTCCGTGATTTTAGTTATGATGAAGAAGGCGATCTTGTTTCTGGAGAAATTCCTGATCAAATTTTAGAATGTGCTGTTGATAATTTCGATGTCTATTTCAAGGACACATATGGAATATTGGAAGACAAAAATGAGTGAAATAGAGCAGAACTTGGAAGTTCAGGAAGGCTTTCAGGGTGTATCGCAGCTAAGTGATATCAGTTCTGAACAATTTAGGCACAAAATTGATGAGATGATCTCAGAAGCAAAAAACAAATCGGAATCAAGCAAGTTATTTGTAGAATTACTTCCTCACTTGGTTGAGTTGTTATGGCAGGAATTCGCACAACTCAAGCACCATTTTGGGGCAGAGGAGTCTTACCAAACTCAGTGGTCATTTTTCCTAAAAGGACTCGAATTGGGGAAGTATCCAGAGGAGACTCGAAGTTTTTTCAATGAAAATATTGGATTTCCATCATGGGCCAATATTTGGTGTGCTGAAATTCTAGATTTAGATGATCTAGATGCCATCTGGGGAGATGATTGGCTTCACAATAAACCTGAGGTGTGGCGACTTTGGTGGGCTTTGAGGGAAAGCCAGAACGAAGATGACCTAAATTGTTCGTCGGAGCAAAGGTATTTTCTGGAGGAGAAACTCACCGTCGATCACGAAGAGTGGTATTTGGACAGAGATTTAGTTGGGCTTTTCGATTATGGAGTTACGCCCAATCTTTCGCTTATAGAGTCGTTGCAAAAGGAGCGTGGTTTCACATATAGCTCAATGAGCGATGACAGA
>CALEZA010000089.1 GCA_937927965.1 uncultured Candidatus Planktophila sp. | reverse complement strand
CCTCGACACGCTTCCCCTGTCTCAACAGCTAAAGTCGAGACCGTTCACCCCCTATGTAATTGTCAATCTTGTACTGCCTTCTAAGTGTATTGAACGCATAGGGCTAGCGCGAAATTCCCTCAATTACCGAGCGTGACTACTTCCTAAATTCCCTATCTAAAATCGCGTAAAGCCACATCGAGCACCAATCACCTTTAAAGAATTCAGAGTCTTTGTACTCAGCTTCTCGACGCATTCCAAGTTTTTCTGCCATTGCAGCTGACTCTGGATTTCGGGTATCAATATCAGCAATGATTCGATGGAGTGAAAAATGAGAGAAGGCATGCGCCATGAGAGCTTTTGTTGCTTCATAAGCCAGGCCTCTGCGCTGAAAATCTTGGTGGGTGACCCATCCAATATCTGCGCACCGATCATTCTTTGATTTCAGGCCCATATTTGATTGGCCTACTACCTTGCCGCCATCTTTTAATTCCCAGACTAAGACTATGAAATCGCCATCTTCCACTAAATCAAATTTGGAACTAGAAATTGTCTTCTCTGCTGCTTCTATTACTTGCTGACGGCTGCGCTCAGGCCACGGAATGTATCGGACGATTTCTGGATGGGATTGATACTCAAGCAGATCATCAACATCGCTAAGAGAAATCGGGCGAAGTATTAGGCGATCCGTTTCAATTAGTAGGGACACTAAACTAGAAATCTTTTCCTGATTGTCGTCTTGAGAGAGCGCGATTGATATCAAGCTGTGCTTGTTTCTCAGCTAACGAGTCACGCTTATCGTGACCCTTCTTGCCTTTCACAAGAGCGAGCTCTATTTTTGCTCGACCATCTTTAAAGTAAAGTTGAAGTGGCACAAGACTCACACCGGAATCTTTTAGTTTCCCTGCAATCTTTCTAATTTCTTCACGATGAAGTAGAAGTTTTCTCTTTCGTCTTGGCGTGTGATTTGTCCAAGTTCCCTCTGTGTATTCAGGTATATGAACTCCGTGCAACCAGATTTCACCATTTTCGAGCATCGCAAAACCATCTACTAGAGATGCTCTACCTGCTCTGAGCGACTTCACCTCTGTTCCCATGAGAACTAAACCGCATTCATAGGTGTCGAGAATCGAATAGTCATGGCGCGCTTTTTTGTTCTGCGCAATCAGCTTCGTCCCGCTCTCTTTAACCATGGTAGATACCTAGCGTCTTAACTTAGACCTTGAGATATCGGCGGAGCGTCAGAGCTGAAGCAAGAATTGAGACAAAGAGTCCGACTCCGAGCAGAATTGCTGATGAAATCCAAACCTGATCCCAAGCAAAGAATTTTGTGAAAGTAAGTAATGGAGCGACCTTAGTATCTACAACATATTTCAAACCTGAGAGCAATCCAGTTGCGAACACCCATCCGAGAACTGCCGAGAAGACACCTTCCAAGAGGAATGGAAGCTGAATTGACCAAGAACTAGCACCCACCAACTTCATCACACCAGTTTCGCGGCGGCGGTTAAAAGCCGCAATTCTCAATGTGTTGGAGATCAGAAGTGCCGCAGTTATAACAGAGAAGAGACCGACGAGAAGTGCTCCGTTTCGAAGTACATCCAGCAAACGGAAGAACTTCTCTAGAATTGTTCGCTGGTCCTGAACTATGTCAACACCTGGACGCCCCGAAAAAGCACTTACTACAACATCAAATTGTGTTGGATCTTTAAGCTTTACTCGGAATGATTCTGGCAACTGATCTGCAGTTACATTCTGCGCAATAGCTGAATTCTTGAAGCGCTCCTTGAATCTAGTGAATGCTTCAGTTTGAGATTCATAGAAAACGCTATCCACAACTGGAAGTGCATCAAGATCTGTTTTGATGGCAGCTCTTTGCTCAGCCGTAACTACTCCATTTGCACATGTTGGTGACTCTGAAAGAGTTCCACAAAGAAAGACAGAAACTTCAATCTTGTCATACCAATAGTCCTTCATTGCATTTACTTGTGCGTTTGAAAGTAAGCCAATTCCAAGAAGGGAGAGGGAGATTGCGACGGTAACCACAACAGCAAATGTCATTGTGAGATTTCGACGAAGCCCAATACGGACTTCCTTTAATAGAAAACCAGCACGCATTTGTCTCTCCCCTTAACCTGTATATCCATAAACGCCACGAACTTGGTCACGGATTACATGTCCGCTATCTAGTTCAATAACGCGCTTGCGCATCTGATCCACAATTCCAGAATCGTGAGTAGCCATCAAGACCGTAGTGCCTTCACGATTAATGCGGTCTAGGAGCTTCATAATTCCAACTGAGAGCTCTGGGTCAAGGTTTCCTGTTGGCTCATCGGCAATGATGATTGGTGGCTTTGTTACATACGCACGAGCAATAGCCACGCGCTGCTGTTCTCCACCCGAAATCTCTGAAGGAAGGCGATCGGCTTTATCTTCTAATCCAACGAGTTCCAACATCTCAGGAATTTCGCGATTGATTTCCTTCTGAGAGTAGCCAAGAACATGTAAGGAAAATGCAATATTCTCCGAGATAGTTTTATTCGGAAGAAGTCTGAAATCCTGGAATACGGTGCCTAGTTGGCGACGAAGCTCAGGAACTTTGTGGTTTGCAAGTTTGCCTAAATCTTTTCCAGCCACATGGATAACGCCAGAAGTTGGACGCTCCTCGCGGAGAATTAGACGCAAGAATGTTGATTTTCCAGATCCTGACTTTCCAACAAGGAAGACAAACTCACCTTTGGTGATTTCGAGGTTCACGCCATCGAGAGCAGGACGCTCCTGACCAGCATAAACCTTCGTTACATTCTCAAAGCGAATCACTGAACATCTCCCTCAAAGCCTCTTTAATTCGTATGAAGGCGAGTTTAGGGTATTTAGAGCAGAGATGAGCGTATGAAGGGGGTTCTAAGCCTGAAAAATTACTGTGAAGCTGAACGACGCCAGCGAATTCCAGCCTCAATAAAGTCATCAATTTCACCATCGAGAACTGCGGAAGTGTTTCCTGTTTCGTGATTATTTCTCAGATCTTTCACCATTTGGTATGGAGCAAGAACATAAGAGCGCATCTGATTGCCCCACGATCCTGAATTATCTCCCTTGAGCGCATTGATTTTTGCTTGTTCTTCTTGTCGGCGTCGCTCCAACAACTTGGATTGCAGCACAGCCATTGCAGTTGCTTTATTTTGAATTTGTGAACGCTCGTTTTGGCAAGAGACAACAATTCCTGTTGGGATATGTGTCAAACGAACGGCAGAGTCAGTTGTATTTACTCCTTGTCCTCCTGGTCCAGAGGATCGATAAACATCTACTCTGATTTCTTTTTCATCTAATTCAATATGATCACTTTGTTCCACAACTGGAACAACTTCTACGCCAGCAAAAGATGTATGACGACGAGCCTGTGAATCAAAAGGTGAAATTCGAACTAAGCGATGAGTACCTTGTTCAACCGAGAGGGTTCCGTATGCATATGGCGCACTCACTCTAAATGTAGCGGATTTGATTCCCGCTTCTTCTGCGTAAGAGGTTTCTAAGACATCTACTTTAAACTCATGTCTTTCGCAGTATCGAAGATACATTCGATAGAGCATCTGTGCCCAATCAGCGGCTTCAACTCCACCAGCTTCAGATCTGATTGTGATGAGTGCATCTCGATCATCGTATTCGCCATTAAGAAGCGTTGTAACTTCTAGTTCGCTAATAGCTTTGATTGTTGAATCCAATTCCGCTTCTGCATCCTTTAGTGCAGAGCCTTCACTCTCACCTGCAGCAAGTTCGAAGAGAATTGGTAAATCTTCCACCCGCTGTCGCAAGTTTTTTAGCTTTGCAATTGTTCCTTGTGTGCGCGAGAGCTTGCTCGTAATCGCCTGAGCAGCATCTGGATCATCCCAAAGGTTTGGAACGCCGGCCGCTGCCTCAAGTTCGGTTGCTTCCGCTTCTAACTTAGGCAGGTCTAATACGAGCTCGATAGATTTAAGGGTCGCGCCTATCTCAGTGATTTCGAGATCGTATTCGCGTGCCATAGAGGAAGAATAGCGCCCTGTCAGCCTCACCCCCTACGATAATTCCTATGAGCAAAACTGAGTATGACTTCAATAATGTAGAAAACTTATATGTGTTTATAGACCACCAAGCGTCGGCTGGAACATGGTCAGTTTTTGCCGCCTTAGGATTGCGCCTCACATTCTTATACGAAAATGGTGTGGTACTTAATGTCTGTGCCAATGGAAAAATCTCCACATTTAATCTCCCAACAGGCACTTCACTTGGATCAAATTGGAAAGAATCAAAACTAAGTGGTGTTTATGAATTTCATGAGTCCGCAGAATTTTCTGACATTGAAGAAATTCTTGTAGATTTCATCGAGAGATACGGAATTCCAGCACTCAAACTTCCTTGGGAAGAGTTTTATCAGGGCGCAATAGATGAAGTTGACGAAGATGCTGATGAGGAGGATTTAGAGGTCGGCGATCTTGCGCTCCTTGAAGCTCAGAAACTTATAGAAGGCGATATTTCAGATCCATTATGGAGCTCTATAGCGCTCGATTATGGTGACAACTATTTACCTAAAGATTGCGACTTTCATCGTTTTGAAGCCATGACGAGTGATTTAGAGGATGAGAATTGGATTGTCATCTGGAATGAATGTTGCGGAACCTGTGCAGGCGGAAGTATCAGGGACCGTCGAGGAGAGCCTGGATATGCAGAAGCCCCAGCATTTGTTGTCTATGGTCAGAATGCAGATGTTTACTTTGCTCCTGACGGTTCCATTCATGACTATCTTCATTACCCAGATGAACTTGGAAAAGGGCGCGAGATGGAATTAGCAGAAGAATACGGATTTAAAGTCACCGATCAAGGAGACGGATTCTTTGTTTTCAATTAATTAGTTGCTTGCCTGGAGAATTCGATTCTTTGCCAACTCGCAATAATCAGGGTCAATATCGACACCTACCCCAACTCTCTTCAGCTGCTGAGCTGCAATTAATGTGGTTCCGCTTCCCATAAAAGGATCAAAGACCACATCCCCCTTATAGGAGAAGAGTTCAATGCAGCGATTCGGCAATTCGACCGGGAATGGTGCTGGATGGCCGATTCGTTTCTTGCTCTCCCCATTAAAAGTCCACACACCGTTGGTCCATGCCATGAAGTCATCTCTGAAAATCGTCGAAACACCCTTTTTACTCTTTTTCCACTGTGACTTGTACATAACCACAATCATCTCAACAGGTGCGATTACATAAGGAGCCGAAGCTGACATCCACGAGCCCCATGCTGTTC
>CALEZA010000088.1 GCA_937927965.1 uncultured Candidatus Planktophila sp. | reverse complement strand
TACCTGCAGCTGTAAGACCTGCAACACCGAATGTGTATGCAACCTTGTTAACAGGACCACCCATGTCGAATGCCATCATCAAGCCGATAACCACACCGAGAAGGATCGCTGATCCTCCACCGAGGCTCTCGAGCCAGCTGTTAGCACCTTCGTTGAGAGGTGTCACGATGTTCTTCACACCGAAATACATCACTGCGAGAGTGACGATAACCGAAATCAACGGATTGATCACGATAGGCATGATTGAACGGATAGCTGCTGGAACATTCCAAGTTGAAATCCAGTTTGCGACATAACCAGCGACAAGACCGCCGACCATTGCGCCAAGGAAGCCTGAACCAATTGATCCAGCTACAGCACCTGCTGCAAAGCCTGGTACAAGACCTGGGCGATCAGCAATTGCGTATGCGATATATCCAGCAAGTGCTGGAAGCAAGAAGCCCCAAGGAGCCATTGCAAGTCCGAAGAAGAATGCACCGATGCGGACGCGAGCATCAAGTGATGCACCCTCGCCATTTACTCCATCAATTGCATTCTGAACACCAAGGCTTGTAAAGCCTTCTGGGTCTCCAGAGATCATAAAGCCGATAGCGATAAGAATACCGCCAGCTGTAACGAACGGAATCATGTAGCTGACGCCGGTCATCAAGTAACGACGAATGTTAGAACCAGAACTCACGGAAGTTCCTTTCTTTCATTACCCTCACAGCTTTTGTGAGGGGGTCTTACTTATTCAGTTTTGTTTGCTTTATTTCTTCCCAGTAGCGCTCAATCTTGCAAGGAATTGAGCTCTGCTGGAAACCTACTGTGCCAGCGCCTCCGCTTGCTCGATGAGGCCATTAGCGTTCTTGATTGCCTCTTTAGGAATTGACTTCACAATCTTGCATCCATCGAATCGATCTTCATCGCGGATGCGAACATCGTTTGCAAAGATCACAGCATCTGCTGATGCAATCACATCTGCAGGTGTCGGCTTGTAGCCACCAGCGCCTTGAGTCTCAATAACCATTTCATGGCCCTTTGCCTCACCGGCACGCTTAAGTGCTTCTGCTGCCATAAATGTGTGTGCAATACCCGTTGCACATGATGTCACGACGACAAACTTCATTATTGATCTCCACTTGTTAGTAGTTGAACTAGCGCTGACTTTGAATCTGAAGTGCGAAGGCCTGATGTGAAATCAGGATCCATCATTCGTCGAGCTAAGCTCGAGAGAATTTCAATGTGCTGATCTCCAGCCTCATTTGGGACAAGAATCATAAAGAGCACCTGTGCTGGATCTTCTTCTGGGTCAAAGGTGACACCTGCTGTGCGAGCAACAACTACACATGCCTCACTCACACCTGCGCTGCGAGCATGCGGAATTGCAATTCCATCGATTTGAGGAGTGCCCATCTCATCGCGAGCAATCACATCTGCAGCAATTTGGGCTGCATCACTTCCACGACCTGCGGCAACAGCAATAGCTGCCATCTGCTTGATCGCATCCACCTTGTCGCTTGCAACAAGGTCAAGGATGATTAAGTCTTCGCTAAAGACTGACATTGCTCTATGCCTCCACCAATACTCGTGCACGGTCAAAATCTTCGCGAGTGCGAACAGTGATGGCTCCTGCTTGAGCAGGAGTTGGAATCTCAGTTCCTGGCAGCGGCACAGATGCAGTAGACCATGAGATAGCAGATTCAAGCGCCTTCACATCTGCGCCAGCTGCAATAAAGATTCCAAGCAAGATATCTCCTGCTCCTACTGGAGTTCCAGATACTTTTTCAATTGGCTCGCAATGAGTTGCTCCATCTGCGGTGATAAGAAGTGCGCCATCTGCACCCATGCTGCACAGCACAGTGCTCACTCCCCCAGATATAACTTCTCGAGCTGCCTCCATAATGTCTTCGATTGTGCCTAGTTCACGACCAACAAGTTCAGAGAGCTCATGGTGATTTGGCTTTACCAAATCAACAACCCCAGCCTTTACAGCTTCTTTAAATTCAGGTCCCGAAGAATCAACAGCTACTAGCGCACCAGCTGACTTAGCAAAGCGTGCAAGATCGGCATAAGTTGCAGTTGAGAGTCCTGGATTAAGGCGACCTGCGAAAACAACCCAGTTTCCTTTGAGGTTAAGTGTTGAGAGGGCGTTCTTCACAGACTCAACATCTGCAGCCGTGAGAGTCGCACCAGGTTCATTGATCTTTGTAACAGTGCCATCGCTTTCAACGATTGTCATATTGCTACGAATTGCATCACCAACAGAGATAACTGTGTGTGGAATTGAGGCTGCAGTTAACTCTGTGCTCATCCACGCCTCACCAAGGCGGCCTCCTATAAATAGTGCGTGCGTATCTACGCCAAATGCTCGAGCAGCTCGTGAGACATTCACACCCTTCCCACCTGGGTGAAGAGCGATTGATTGTGCGCGGTTGATCTCACCTACCTCAAGCGAGGAGAGGGCAATGGTGCGATCAATACTTGGATTGAGCGTGACGGTCATGACCGAACTCACCAAGGCGCACCCCATTTCTCCCTCATCACTTCGATTGAGGTAGTAAAAGTAAAGCGGGTTCACCCTCCATTTGTCCGATTATTCGGGTAACAAAAGCGAATCTTTTTGCAGATTTTTTTACAATTTACGCGTAACTGGCGGGTAACTAACGAGCTTTCTTCCACTTATAGATGTAATCAACGCCAGTCCAAATCGTGAGAAAAATTGCGACCCCCATAAGTCCGTCACGCAGAAGGTAGAGGGATTCTGGCAGGGGAAGAATGTAGAAGCTCACGCCAAAATTCTGAGTGAGGGTCTTTATCTTTCCGCCTTTACTCGCAGGAATGACTCCATCACGAATGACTGCCAAGCGGAAAATGGTGATACCGATTTCGCGGAACAAAATAACAGCTGTGATCCACCAAGGAAAACGATCGAGAAGTGAAAGTGAAATCATGGCAGAACCGATGAGAGCCTTATCGGCTACAGGGTCAAGGAAAGCTCCCAGAGGAGTGGTGCGATTAGATTTACGGGCCCAATGACCATCAAGAATGTCGGTCATTCCAAGTGTGAAGTAAATGCACCAAGCGATTATCTGCCAAGTTGCAGAGGGGCTGTGAAAGAGAGCCCACACACCCGTTGGAATAAGAGCTATACGAAGGACTGTGAGGTAATTCGGGGTAATTGTCATAGCGCTCTCGCTACGAGGTCTGCTCCCATGGAGTCAATGATAACTGCATCTACATACTCCCCCACAGCAAAATCTGTATCTATAAATGATGTAGTGCCATCTACCTCTGGCCCCTGATGGGCTGCCCTGCCTTCTTGAAGTTCAGCATCTTCAATCAACACCTTGACGCTCTCCCCAATACGCGCTGCCGCACGAGCAGAGACCATTTCATCTGCTAGGCGAGAAAGAGACTCAACTCGTTCTTTAATAAGGTCTTCATCAACTTTATTGGCATGATCTAGCGCCTCGGTATTTTCCTCATCTGAGTACCCAAAGATACCAATAGCATCAAGCTTTGCAGCGGCAATAAAATCTGCGAGTTCATTGAAATCATCTTCTGTCTCACCTGGAAAACCAACGATAAAGTTGGATCGAATTCCAGCCTCTGGTGAGAGTGCTCGGATTTGATTGATCAGGTGTAGGAATTTCTCAGAATCTCCAAATCTTCGCATATTACGAAGAACAGTCGGGCTCGTGTGCTGGAAGGAGAGATCAAAATAAGGAGCAACTTTCTCGGTCTCAATCATTGCTTGGAGGAGAGTTGGACGCATTTCAGCTGGCTGCAGATAGGAAAGTCGAACTCTCTCCACACCCTCAATCTCTGTGAACTGGTGAAGAATTTTCTCCATCAATCTCAAATCGCCCAAATCTTTTCCATAGGAGGTCGTGTTTTCGCTGACCAAGAAGAGTTCGCTAACTCCATGCTGAGCAAGCCATGATGCCTCTTCCAATATTTCTTGTGGAGGGCGTGAAACAAAAGAGCCTCGAAAGTATGGAATGGCACAGAATGAACAACGACGATCACATCCAGATGCGATCTTGAGCGGTGCCCAAGGTGCATTACCTAAGCGCTTGCGAAAGAGTGAACTTCCGACTCCCAGAGGTGAGGTGTAATCCTTGTCACGAGCCTCTGCTCTGACTTCTGCGCGAGCCACAGGCGAGATAGGAAGTAGCGCTCGACGATCTTGCGGAGTGTGTGAGTCATGCTTATGGCCCGAGAGAATTGACTGCAATTTTGCTGAAATATCTTGATAGTCATCAAATCCTAAAATCGCATCAGCTTCTGGAAGTGCTGCGGCTAACTCTTTTCCGTAGCGCTCTGCCATGCAACCAACGGCGACGACCGCCTTAGTTGTTCCATGCCCTTTGAGTGAATTTGCTTCAAGAAGAGCATCCACTGAATCCTTCTTTGCAGATTCAATAAATCCACAAGTGTTAACAACGGCAACTTCAGCAGCATCAACATCAGAGACCAATGTCCAACCTTCAGCCTCTAAACGACCTGCCAGCTCTTCTGAGTCAACCTCATTACGGGCACAACCCATAGTGACGATTGCTACAGTGCGAGACATAGGGGTGATGGTACAGGTTGAGCAGGGTCTGTATTAGCGGAAAGTGCGACGAACTTCCTGATTCTGACCGCCCAGTGGTGAAAGTAACTCTCCATTAACGGTCACATCAAGCCCTGCTGGATTGCTGAAGTAGACACTAATGGACTCAGTAGCTTCAAAAGTCTTAGTCTCTCCTTGAAATATTTGACCTTTGTCAACATGCTCGCCGTTGACCACAATGTCAATGAGCGAATTCCCACGAGCTGCAAAAATCTTCAAGGTGACACCTGTTGACACAGGAGTAACGGTCTCCACTACAGCAGATTCTGTAGCTTCAGGTGAAGGAGAGGTGCTTGGTGAAGTAACTGCTTTTGGTAGATCATTTGAATTGACATTGCTAATAATAATTTGAGTTACGCCAAGGACGAAAACTATAAAGAGGGAAACGGAAGCAGGGACTTTCCATGAGATTGTGCGGCGCTCATGTGGAACTTTGGCAACATTATTTTCGACAAGAAGTTCATTGATACTTCGAGCAGAAGATGAATGTTCTTCGTTATAGCGATCTACAAGGTGTGAAGGTTCTAAATTAATTAATGGCGCAATATTTCGCAGATGACCTTTGGCATAGATATCTCCACCGCAATGTGAAAAATTATTATTTTCCATTTCCGCAATGAGACCTGCTCGAATACTGGTTGCAGCAGCTAATTGATCGAGTGAAATTCCAGCGGAGATTCGGGCGCTCTTAAGCACTTCACCGAGATTCATAACTGAAGTCTAGGGTCATCCCTCATCAAATAACTAGCCGAAGTGGCTTAGCAAGGATGAAATCACCCCTTCCCACCCCTAATACAAAAGTCTAGTTGCGCAGAGTCGCAAGGACAGAGTCAAGTTCCTCATTGGTTACGAGCACAACTCGAGCCTTTGAGCCCTCAGAAGGTCCGACAATTCCGCGGGATTCCATTAAATCCATCAGGCGACCAGCTTTTGCAAAGCCCACTCTCAATTTTCTCTGCAACATGGAAGTCGATCCAAATTGAGTACCAACAACAAGTTCAACGGCCTGACAGAGCAACTCGAGATCGTCTCCAATTTCTTTATCAATCATCTTTGAGGCTTGTGGTGGTGCTGTCACATCATCGCGGTAGCGAGGCTTCAATTGTTTCTTCACATGGTTTGTCACTGCTTCGATCTCGCGCTCAGAGACATATGCACCTTGGATGCGGATAGCACGGCTTGCGCCCATTGGAATGAAGAGTCCATCGCCTTGACCAATCAACTTCTCAGCTCCTGGTGAATCAAGAATTACTCGGCTATCGGCCAAAGATGATGTTGCAAATGAAAGGCGTGATGGAACATTTGCCTTAATCAGGCCTGTTACAACATCAACGCTTGGACGCTGAGTTGCAAGAACTAGGTGAATACCCGCTGAACGCGCCAACTGGGTAATTCTTACGACTGACTCTTCTACTTCACGCGCTGCAACCATCATCAGATCTGCAAGCTCATCAATGACAACAAGCAAGTATGGGTATGGCTCAAGAATTCGGTCTGAACCTGGAGGGGCAACAACCTTGCCAGCGCGAACAGCTTTATTGAAATCGTCTATATGTCTGAAACCAAATTCAGCAAGATCCTCATAGCGAAGATCCATCTCTCTTACTACCCAAGTAAGAGCATCTGCTGCCTTCTTCGGATTTGTAATGATTGGGGTAATCAAATGAGGAATACCTTCGTATGCAGTGAGTTCAACTCGCTTTGGATCGATAAGAATAAGTCGAACTTCATCAGGTGTGGCACGCATCAAAATTGAAGTAATCATTGAGTTAATCATTGAAGATTTACCAGCGCCTGTCGCACCCGCTACGAGAAGATGTGGCATCTTTGCCAGATTTGCACAGACAAAGTTACCCTCAACATCTTTACCTAAGGCTGCAAGCATTGGATGGTGATCTTGGCCAGCAACACTTGAGCGCATCACATCGCCTAGTGCCACAATTTCTCGATCCGAGTTAGGAATCTCAATTCCAACAGCAGATTTTCCGGGAATAGGCGAGAGAATGCGCACTTCGCTGCTAGCCACAGCGTAAGAAATATTCTTTGAAAGAGCTGTAATGCGTTCAACTTTGACAGCATTTCCCAACTCAACTTCATAACGAGTCACTGTTGGGCCGCGCATGAATCCAGTAACTTGGGCATCGATATCGAATTGCTTAAAGACTTCAGTAAGAGCCGCAACAACTGTGTCGTTTGCCTTGCTCTTGCCCTTTGATGCAGGTCCCACTTTAAGTAGGTCCTGAGATGGTAATTCGTATTTTGAATCACCAGTGAGCAGAAGCTGCTCAGGGTGATGAGTTGATTTTGGACCAGGTTTTAACTGAGCCTCAAGAGGCTTGGGAACCTGCACAGTAAATTCATTATCGAATTCACTTTCATCGATTTCTTCCTCCTCTTCTTCAAGTTCATCATCATGTTGCTCCACAAGTGGAGTCTCAAAGGGAGGTGTATCTGTGATCTCAAAGTCATCTTCCCTGCGCTGAGGCTTCTTTGCCCAGAGCCACACGCCAATCACCTTCAACCTTGTCAGAACGCTTGAAAAGGGAGTAGCTGTAACTACAAGAAGTCCGAAGCCAAAAATCGCAAGGAGGAATGGATATGCCAGAAGCGGTGACATCGCCTTCACTAATGGAAGAGAGATGTAATACCCCAGCAATCCGCCTCCTTCACGAATAGCGGTTGCACCCATCTGATTGGGATAGTCGAGCGATCCATTGATGAGATGGGCTAAACCTGTTGCACTCACTACAAGAGTCAGAGTTCCGACAGTGATGCGTCCTGTGGCGTGTTTATCGTCAGGTTTTCTAAAGATTCTAATTGCAAAATAGGCGAGAGCTATTGGGGTGAAGAAAGCTGCAGAACCGAATGCACCGTAGAGGAAAGAATGAACTGCTCTCCCAAGGATGTTCTCTGAATTAGTCCATGTTCCAGTTATTGATACAAGTGCCAAGAGGAAGAGAAGGAGTGCGCCGCCGTCTCGATGGTGTTCAGGGTCGAGATCCTTTGCACCTCGTGCCACAAAGCGAATTGCCGAACCTAACGCCTTGGCTATCGCTCGCCAAGTTGCAGAAAGGCCAGCGCCAACGACAGAGAGAGCCCCTTTGGGGCTGCTCTTCTTTACTCGTTTTTTCTTAGCCACACGCTCAATCTTAGGTGGAGAGTTTTCTAGCCTGAAGCAGGCGCGCCGTTAGGTTTAAACCTCTATAACAACAGGGACAATCATTGGACGGCGACGATGTTTTTGCCCCACCCACGATCCAATCGTCCGTCGAACTATCTGTGCAAGTTGATGAGTTCCATTTGTTCCATCTGCAACTGCGCGAGCGAGTGCCTTTTCAATATCCCCACGGACTTCATCAAAAAGCGCCACATCTTCATTAAATCCACGAGCATGAATATCGGGACCCGCAACGATTTTTCCGCTCTGAGAATCAATAACAACGATGACAGAGATGAATCCCTCTTCACCAAGTATTCGACGATCCTTCAGAGAATCTTCAGTGATATCTCCAATACTCTGTCCATCCACATAGACAAAACCACATGGGACTGCGCCAGAGACTTCAGCCACATGATCGATGAGGTCCACAACTATTCCGTTTTCAATAATCAGCGCATTGGCTCGTGGGACGCCAGCTTGAATTGCAATCTCGGCATTGGCAGTCAGATGGCGCCACTCTCCATGGACAGGAAGGGCATATTTCGGTTTAACAATGTTGTAGCAGTAGAGAAGTTCTCCCGCAGCGGCGTGACCTGAAACATGCACGAGCGCATTTGCTTTGTGAACGACCTTTGCACCAAACCGAGTGAGTTCATTGATTACCCTATAGACAGAGTTTTCATTTCCAGGAATGAGGGATGAAGCGAGAATGACAGTGTCGCCCTCTCCCACGCGAATTTGATGATCACCGTTTGCCATTCGGGAAAGAGCTGCCATTGGCTCTCCTTGAGAGCCTGTGCAAATGAGAACAACATCGTCTCCGTAGTCATCGAGATTCTTCATATCGATGAGAACTCCTGGCGGTACTCGAAGATATCCCATGTCCTCTGCGATCTTCATATTTCGAACCATGGAGCGCCCAATGAAGACAACTTTTCGCCCATGCTCATAGGCAACATCAATAACTTGCTGTACTCGATGAACATGAGAAGAGAAGGACGCGACAATGACTCGTTTCTTAGTCGTGGCAATAACCCGATTTAAAGCGGGCATGATTTCTCGCTCTGCAGGCGTGAAACCAGGGATATCTGCATTAGTTGAATCCACCAAGAAGATGTCAACGCCTTCATCACCCAAGCGAGCGAAGGTGGCAAGATCTGTAATGCGTCCATCAAGTGGTAGCTGATCCATCTTGAAGTCACCTGTGTGAAGAATTGTGCCTGCTTGTGTATGAATTGCAACAGCTAAGGCATCAGGAATCGAGTGGTTTACTGCAACAAACTCAAGCTTAAATCCGCCAAGAGAAATTGTCTGACCCTCACGAACTTCGTGAGTAATTGGACCTATGCGATGTTCCTTGCACTTGGCTGTAATGAGAGCAATTGTGAGTGCTGATCCATAAAGCGGAATATCCACTCTCTCCCGCAAGAGGTATGGCACAGCACCTATATGGTCTTCGTGACCATGGGTGAGAAATATGCCGAGAACATCATCTAGGCGATCTCGAATATAACTGAAGTCAGGAAGAATCAAATCAATTCCGGGTTGATTATCTTCTGGGAAGAGAACACCGCAATCAACAATCAGGAGTTTGCCATCTATCTCAAAGACGGTCATGTTGCGACCAATTTCTGAGATTCCACCTAAAGCGACAATGCGAAGCCCGCCAGCTACAAGCGCAGGTGGTTGATTGAGATTAGGATGTGGATGCTGGGTCAT
>CALEZA010000087.1 GCA_937927965.1 uncultured Candidatus Planktophila sp. | reverse complement strand
ATGCGCTGAAGTCACCTGCAGAACTCGATGGTGGCGCTACCTTTATCTCAACGCATGGAGGTAAGCAGTGAAGATTCAATCCCGCCAAGGAAGTGAGAGCACCATTCTCTCAGTTGGTTCCTACCGACCAAAGCGAATCGTTCCCAACGCTGAGATTGTCGATCGCATTGAATCCAGTGATGAATGGATTCAGCAGCGTACTGGAATCCAAACTCGACGCTTTGCAGATGAGTCTGAGCAACTTCTTGATATGGCTATCTGGGCTGCAGAGGATGCACTTGCCAATGCACACCTGACAATCAATGACATCGATACCGTCATTGTTGCCACCATCACTTTCCCATATCAAGCACCGTCTGCAGCTACTGCACTTCTGCAGCGCTTAGGTAATCCAACAGCTGCAGCATTTGATATCAATGCGGCATGTGCTGGCTTTTGTTATGCAGTCTCTATGGCTCATGACTTCGTGAAAGCAGGAACATCTAAGAAGGTTCTCGTTATTGGCGCAGAGAAAATCTCTGACTTCACAGATCCTAATGACCGCGCCACCGCCTTTATCTTCGCCGATGGAGCAGGCGCCGTTGTTATTGGTCAATCAGAGGAAGCAGGGATTGGGCCAACTGTGTGGGGATCAGATGCTGATAGCCGCGATGCAATTCAGATGAATCCATCATGGATTGAAGTCCGTGATGTTGAGACTCAATTAACTAAAGCTGATGTGAAGTGGCCGAATATCTCGCAAGAAGGTCAGAAAGTTTTCCGCTGGGCGGTATTTTCTATGAGTAAGGCAGCCCTCAAAGCTTTGGATGCAGCTGGGCTAACAGTCAACGACATTGATGCATTTATTCCTCACCAAGCTAATGTGAGAATTATTGAGACAATGGCAAAGGAGATGGAGCTTCCATCATCAGTCATCATTGCAGATGACATCCGCACCAATGGAAATACTTCAGCAGCTTCAATCCCACTTGCAATGGATGCTCTCTTGGATCAACATCCCGAACTCCACGGTAAGTTAGCTCTCATTATTGGATATGGCGCAGGTCTTGTGTATGCAGGACAAGTTGTCAAACTTCCGCCTAAGCCATAAGAAAAATGGAGAAATTTTCCACAAACCCCTCTTGGTACTAGGAAGTAGGCGTTCTTATCCGAGAGAATAACGACCTGTTTATAAACTTGAATAAAACGAACGGCAATAGAAAAGGAATAAAACAATGGCACTATCACCAGATGATGTACTCGCAGGTCTTAAGCAGATCGTTGAAGAAGTTGCTGGCGTTCCAGCTGCAGATATCGAACTCGGCAAGAACTTCACAGAAGATCTCGATGTTGACTCACTCAGCATGGTTGAGGTTGTCGTTGAGTGCGAAAACCGCTTTGGCGTGAAGATTCCTGATGACAAGGTAACTGACCTCGTCACAGTGGGCGATGCAGTTAACTTCATCGTAAGCGCATCTAACTAAGGTTTATTGGTATGTCACAGCGTCGCGTAGTGGTCACTGGTTTAGGTGCAACTACTCCACTTGGTGGGAATGTCGACTCAACTTGGAAGGCACTTATTGCTGGCCAAAGTGGAGTACGCCTGCTCACCGATGATTGGAGAGAACTCCTTCCAGTCCACTTCGCAGCGCGTGTGGCAACTGAACCTGCTGAGCAGATGGAGCGCGTGGAGATGCGCCGTCTGGATCGCTCAGAGCAATTTGCACTCATCGCTTCCCGTGAGGCATGGAAAGATGCTGGATCACCAGACGATATCGATAAAGAGCGTCTCGGAGTTGTAATCGCATCAGGAATCGGCGGAGTAATCACGCTGATGGACCAATTTAATATTTTGAATGAAAAGGGCGCACGCAGCGTAAGCCCTCACACTGTTCCCATGTTGATGCCTAATGGGCCAGCGGCAAATGTGGGACTTGAACTTCATGCCAAAGCCGGTGTTCACACCCCAGTCTCTGCCTGTGCATCAGGAGCTGAAGCAATTGGCTATGCCTTTGAGATGATTAAGAACAATCGTGCAGATGTTGTCGTCAGCGGCGGAGTCGAAGCAGCATGTCATCAACTTCCGATGGCGGCATTTGCTGCGATGAAGGCTCTCTCAACTCGCAACGACGATCCAGCTCGTGCATCCCGTCCATACGACTTAGATCGTGATGGATTTGTTCTCGGTGAAGGTGGCGGAATCCTCGTGCTTGAAGAGTTTGAGCATGCAAAGGCTCGTGGCGCAAAGATTTATTGCGAGATTAGCGGACAAGGCCTCACATCCGATGGATATCACATTGCAGCCCCAGATCCTGAAGGAAATGGCGTGCAGCGTGCTATCAAGTTTGCACTTGCTAACGCAGGACTTACAGCAAAAGATATTGTTCACCTCAATGCTCACGCCACATCAACTCCTGCAGGTGATGTTGCTGAAGCAAATGCACTTCGCAAGGCATTAGGTGCAGATGCAGATCATGTTGCAGTCTCAGCTACAAAGTCCATGACAGGACACCTCCTTGGTGGTGCAGGAGCTATTGAATCTGTATTTCTTGTGAAAGCTCTTGAAGAGCGACTTGCTCCACCGACTATCAACATTGAAAACCTAGACCCAGCAGTTACTGTCGATGTTGTTCGTGACAAGGCTCGCGCACTACCCGCAGGCGATATTGCTGCGCTCAACGACTCATTTGGCTTCGGTGGCCACAATGTTGTGCTCGTATTCAATTCAATCTAAGTAATACACTTTCCGCATGAGCGATCCCAAGGATCCAGAAGTTCGCATCAAGCGTTTAATTGATAGCGAGACTTTTCAGTACCTACTTCCCCGCAGTGATTGTGGAATGATTGCAGCCACTGGATCGATTAAGGGAAATAAGGTCGTTCTCTTTGCATCAGATGCCACATCAAAATCCGGAGCCCTCGGCATTGAAGGGTCAAAAGTTAT
>CALEZA010000086.1 GCA_937927965.1 uncultured Candidatus Planktophila sp. | reverse complement strand
CCATCAATCATGGTCGGTTCTGCTGTAACAGGTGGACTCGTTGAGGCATTCGGCAGCACACTTCGTGCACCACACGGTGGTATTGCTGTATTCCCTCTCGTTGGTGGAGTAGCAACATATGTACTCGCAATCGTTATCGGAACAGTTGTCACAGCTGCTGCGGTAGTAGTTGCAAAGGGAATTGGCCAGAAGGCTTAATTACCTCAGTAACACTTAAGTCCAAATGGCTCCGAGGCAACTCGGGGCCATTTGGCATTACTGATGAGTCACTCTGTAGAGTATGCCCACCCATTAGCGAAGGAGATTTCAATGCCAAGTCAGATCGTTGCAGTAGGAAGCAAAGTTGGTTTACATGCTCGACCTGCATCTATTCTGGTTAAGGCAGCTGCAGGTGCTGGAGTCGCAGTAACAATCGGTCGCCCAGGGGAGAAGGCAGTAAATGCAGCTTCTCTACTTTCAGTTTTAGCTCTCGGTGTTAAGAATGGCGATTCAATTGAAGTAAGCGTTGCAGATGGAGAGAATTCAGATTCTGTTCTTGCCACCATCGTAGATATCATCGCAACAGATCACGACGAGTAATCTCCGATGCTTAAAGGTATTGGCGTATCACCAGGTGTTGTCGTTGGACCAGTTCGACGCGTCATCGCAGCTGAGGTTTCAGGGCCAGTTCCCGCTAACTTAGACCAAGTCTTAGCTGCCCTCGAAGCTATCGCACAAGATTTGGAGAAGAGCGCTGAAACAATTGAGCTTGAAATCGCTAAAGAGGTTCTTGCTGCGCAGGCAATGATGGCTCGCGATCCATCTGTTGCAGAAGTGTTGGAAGGTGCAATTACAGAGGGCACAGCATTTGATATTCGCCCAATAGTTATCGATGCATTTGGTGGCTTTAAAGAGCAATTGCTCGCATTGGGTGGTTATTTCGCAGAGCGCGCTAGTGATATCGACGAAATCTCCACTCGTCTCATCAACAAGCTTGCAGGTATTGAAAGTGCTGGATTGACTCTGACCGAACCAACGGTTGTTGTGGCAGAAGATCTCACACCTGCAGATACAGCAGCCCTCAATTTAAAGTTTGCTCTCGCTCTCGTGTGTTCGCACGGCGGGGCCACTAGCCACACCGCAATTGTTGCTCGCGGATTAGGGATTCCAGCAATTGTTGGTTGTTCAGGTGTTATGGATTTAGAAGATGGCACGAAAGTTCTCGTCGATGGTCGGCATGGTGAGGTTATCGCTGGAGCATCTGATGAAGAAGTTTCATCTCGCATTTCAAAGGAAGATCTGCTTAAAGCTCGCGCTGCATCAGTTACTGGACCAGGGCGTTTAAGTGATGGCACACCAATTCAACTATTGGGAAATGCGGGAACTGTCGATGATGTTCGCGCTGCTGTTGCAGTAGATGCTGAAGGGATAGGACTTTTCCGCACCGAACTACTCTTTCTTGACTCTCAGATAGAGCCGACCGTCGCGGAGCAAGTTGCACTGTATTCAGAGGTGTTTGAGTTGATGGCTGGCAAGAAGGTAGTGATCCGAACGCTCGATGCAGGTAGTGATAAACCCGTTCCATATATCAACGCAATCCATGAAGAAAATCCTGCATTGGGTGTGAGAGGCTGGAGATTAACTCGGACCAGCAATGATGTTCTCAATCGTCAATTGCAAGCACTCGCGGATGCTTCAAAAGGTAAAGATGTGAAATTGTGGGTGATGGCGCCAATGATTAACACACCTGATGAAGCCAAAGATTTTGCAGACCGCGTGCGTGCCCTTGGTATGGATACTCCTGGTGTAATGATTGAAACTCCAGCTGCTGCTCTCCATGCTGATCGAATTCTTGCTGAGGTGGAGTTCGGTTCATTTGGCACCAATGACCTCACTCAATATGTGATGGCATCAGATCGAATGGATTCACGCCTTTCCGATATGACTACAGCATGGCATCCTGCTGTTCTTCGAGCTATATCAATAGCTTCCGCTGAAGCAGTCAAGATAAGTAAGCCTGTTGGTGTGTGCGGCGAAGCGGCAGCTAATTCACTTCTTGCAGCGGTTCTTGTTGGTTTAGGAGTCTCATCACTATCAATGGCGCCAAGTGCTTTGGCTGAGGTGAGAGGTTTTCTTGCAAGCGTAGATATGGATGCTTGTCGCAGTGCTGCCACAGCCGCCCTTGGCGCACGATCTGCTCAAGAGGCAGAAAAGTTTGCCCGAGATATTCTCGAAAAGTAATTAAGAGAGTAGATTGCCCACATGCCTACTCGCCGCCATGCAAATATTGTTGTTGCATATCTGACCGATAAAGGCGAGACAGTCAGCGTTGCTGAATCTGTAACAGGTGGTGGATTGGGTCATGCCATCACCTTTACTCCGGGATCTTCTCAAGTCTTTCTTGGTGGGATCATTGCATACTCAAATCAAGCCAAGATAGATTTTCTTGGAGTAGATCCTGAGCTGATAAAGGCCCATACCGTTGTCAGTGAGGAAGTTGCTAATGCGATGGCCGATGGCGTCAAAGAGAAGTTCGGCACCACATGGGCGATTGCAACGACTGGAATCGCAGGTCCTGGAGATTATCAAGGCATTCCAGAAGGCACCGTTTGGGTTGCCATTCGCGGTCCGATTAATCAGACTCTCCAGTTACAACTGGATTCGGGGCGTGAGGCGATTCGAACCGGTGCTATATCCAGCGCAATAGGTACCTTTGCCCGTATCCTTAGCTATAGAACTTCCTAACCAGAAAGGAAAGGGTGAGATGGTCCTACTTCGTGAATCTGTCGGACAAGCGTTGCGTCGCAATCGCACAGAGCAATCGCGCACCCTTCGTGATGTAGCTCGTGATGCACGAGTCTCCCTCGGTTATCTTTCAGAAGTTGAGCGGGGTCAGAAGGAAGCTTCTTCTGAGCTTCTTAATGCAATTTGTGTAGCGCTAGGAATTAATCTTTCAACTCTCATGGCCGAAGTCACTCATGAGATTTCATCTCTTGAAAGTGCAAAGCTCACCGTTGTCGATGCAGCCTAAATACGCTCTTCAAGGATCGGTCCATCGCAGAACTGAAGAAGCAATTCTTGAGGGTACAAAATCACTCATAGCTCGTTCAGGTGTTGCTGGTCTTTCCATGATTGAGATTGCGGACCACTCAGAGGTCTCGCGTGCAACTTTATATAACCACTTCAGAGATAAAGATGCTGTCCTGGCCGCACTTGTTGCATCAGAAGTTTCACGACTTGTTGAACTCGCAACCTCTGCGGGAACCCCTGCAGATGCACTTGAATCTCTCTCACTTTCTATCTCGTCCGATCCAGCACTAGCTGCGATGCGCCTTCACGATGGTGAGTTGCTTACGACCGCGCTTTCAAATACAACGAGCGAGCACTACATCACAATCGCAAAAGTCATCTATGGCGCCACTCAATCTGAGGCTGGCACTGGAATTGCAATGCGTTGGCTCATTGGCCAAGTATTTCAACCGATCACCGCAGAACAATCCCGAGTCCAAGCCACTCATTTGGCAACAGATACACTCTTCTAACTCTTTCTATGAGAATTTCAGATTTGCGAGAGAGGTTAGAACTTTCATTTGGTCCCGAGTGGGCTCCTTCATTTTCTCAAGATATAGCTATCAGTGAATTAGGAAGTATGACTGTCAACGAAGCGCTGAAGGCAGGTGTAGAGGCAGATCAGATTTGGCGAGCTGTCTGCAAGCAGTGCCCAGTTGAGACGGCTAAACAGCGATAACTTCTAAAATCCATGGGTTGACTCCATCACTTGGAGTCAGAGCACATGGATATTTCTCCGAGACGATGGCATAGAGATCTTCTGGTGTCTTTGGAGTCGAACGGGATTGGAGGAGCCAACGAGTGATTTCTCCCCGTGTCTTCTTAGACATATGGGTAATAACCGTCCTCACTCCATCGACCACAGTTGAAACCTTAATTTCCACAGTGATCTCGGCAGGTGCCTTCCAGACAGTTTTGTAAGTGGAGGACCTGCAATCGACGATTAAATCCGTCTTGATGGGGTCCAATAGCCCTGCCACTTGAGGGGCCATCGCTTTGTTATCAATCTTCTCTTTATAGCTTTCGATCCGCTCAGTGACCTTAATTGCTCCATATCGAGCGCTGATGATCACAAGGGCTGCCTCACCGCGCTTCTTGGCGGCAGGGGAGAGCGTGCTCCACTCCAGTGCCTCATAGAGAACTCCTGTATAGACGCCTATGGCAGGGATTGGACGGCTCGTCTCCACCTTCTTCTCAGAGGGAGGCAGGAGGATCAGCATGGGGCAATTATGGCCATGAATTTGGAGGCTGCTGCATAAAACTCACCCATTCCTGCGGTTACTTATATAGGAATCTAGAGGGGGAGCCTCGTATGTCACAGATCAAAGGTAGAGCTATAGCGATTTTGCTTATTACAGCGGCAATGCTTGCAATTCACACTCCAGCAGAGGCTGCCACCAAAGCGACCAAGCCAGGAACTCCAGTGCAGGCAAGTGCAGCGGAGAAACTCGTTGTGGGCAAAATGGGATTCACGGATATGAGCTACTGCAAGAGCGATCTCATTGCATATGAGACCGCCTATAACTCCTGCGGCTATGGTGACTATCGAGACATCATCTATCTGACAACATGGGCCTTTGAAGTCAAAAATGCCAGCCCAACAAGATCGGCATCTCAAGTCAGAGCGAAAGTGACTTTCCTTAATGCTGCAGGAAATGTTCTCCTTGAACGAATTATTACCGTTGCTCGCGAAATTAAACCAGGAAAGACGGCCTATGGTGCATCAAATATCTCAGGTGCAGATTCAAATATCGCGGGAGTGACATCAGCTACTGTGTCCATAGTAAGTTCTTCATGGATGGTTCCATCTTCACAGATTTATCAAAACCCAATTATGCTCAATGCATCCATTGGTTCCCGTAATGCATCATATTGTCCTCTGAATGCACCATGTGCCTTTAAAGGTGGCCCTGTAAAGGGTGGTGCAATGACGGCAGTTAATTTGGACGGAATCTTTACAGTTCGAGGACCTAAGTTTAAGGCAAATAGAGTCCTTATCTTCCTTGATGCACAAGGAAACCCACTCGGCGGATGGATGTATACAGATCTTGCAGAGTTCACAACGGGTTCTCAATCCGTAACGAGAGATTTCTCCTTCACTGATGCGCAGCTTGCAACAATCGTCAATTACAAGTACCAAGTTCAGTTCTAAGAAAAGGAGAGAGCGCATGAAGAAAGTGATTATCACTGGATTGGTGCTCATCAGCACGGTCGCAATGAGTCAAGCTCCAGCAATAGCTGCTGCATCAAAGCCAGGAACTGCAGTGCAAGCAACAGCGAAAGAGAAGTTACTCATTGGGAAAGTCGGATTTACTGACGAAAGTTACTGTGCTGGGAACGGGGGTCAGACATCTCCACAATATTACGCCTGTGGTGATTCCTATCGACAAAAGAAATTTGTCACCACTTGGGCTTTTTCTGTTAAAAACCTGAGCCCGACTCGATCTGCAGCACAAGTGCGAGTCCAACTCACATTTCTCAATGCAAGCGGAACAGTTTTGCAGCAAAATATTGTGAGTGTGTCCCGAGAGATAAAGCCTGGCAAACTGGCTTGGGCAGGATCAAATGAAAATGCAACAGATGCATCCATTACAGGGGTAGCTTCCGTACAGGCAAAACTAGTGGGCAATAGCTGGATGGTTCCTACAAAGACTATTTACCAAACTCCGATAAATCTTAATGTGACACCTCTCTACAAAGAACCTTCACAATGTCAGCTCACCTTTCCATGTTCTTTTGTGAATGGAAACCCTCTCACTGGTGCGTTGACTAAGATTCAAACAGACGGCGTCTTTACTCTTCGAGGTCCTGCTGGGTATTTCAACAAGTTAGTCATTTTCTTAAATACAGCAGGCGAACCTATAGGGGGCTGGTCCTATTCTGATCTAGTCAACTACACGACCGGTTCGCAGCAAGTCGGTCCAAGGCTTTATATGACTGATTACGAAATGGGAAATGTTGCAACCTACCTCTATGTAGTGCAGCAGTAGGTGAAGAAAATGAAGAAAGTTCTCTCACTCCTTCTCGGAGTTGCCCTTGTGATCTCCTCCCAGGTGGCAATCTCAGCTTCGGCAAGTGCTGGAAATACCTATGTGGATAGAGATCTCACTATTAATGATGAGGAGTACTCAGTTGTTGAGTTCCCATCACCTGGTCCAGGTCTATATCAGGTGGGTTTCTATACCGAGGGAGAAGAAGTAGGAGGTGTAGCTCATCTCATTGATCCAAGTGGAGGTGAACTCTATGCCATTGATTTCAACACCAATACTCTTCCAATCTATTTCGACATTGATGCTGGTGGTCTCTATTCATTTATTGTTGAGTTAGGTGAAGGAGAACCCGAAAGCGACCTTTCGATAGTTGTAGAAGATGCAATGATGGAGATTGCTGGAGGCGCATCTTCCTCATCTGGCACTTCAAGTGGAGGAAAGACATCCTCTCCAAAAGATCCGAAGACTGTCACTAAATATGTGCCAGTAAAGAAGACAAAGGCCCAAGCTGCTGCAGCACCATCAGTTAAATATGCATACATGTATTTTGTGGATCAAGACAAAGTCTTTAGAGAGATTATGGGAACTGGATGGAAGAACTTCTTTGGTTTCCGCTCACGCGATTCTAAATCACCCTTAGGTGGAACCTTTATCTTCTCCGGCAAGTATCCAGCAGGATCTGAAATCAGAATTCAGGTGAAAGAGATAGCTGCGAGTCGCAAGACTCGCGAAGAGAACTTCACCATTAATCCAAAGGATATTAAAGTGTCGAAGAAGAGCGGTTCAAATGTTGTGAGCTTCACAACTTCATCTCAGAAGATTCGTGGAGATAGTTTGTATCAAGGTTCACTCGTCATCGAGGATCCAGACTCAGGTAAATTCCTCTATGTTGACTCAACTGAGATTGCTGTCGATTACAAGATGTCCCTCTTCTGCTCGAGTTCACTATTTGCCTTAACTGCTATCCGTGACACAAGTAAAGGTTTTCTGCAGTCTGTTGTACTTCTCTCCACCGCAGTTAATGGAGTCTTCAACGACATTATTGGCGATGAGAAATTGGAGGATATGCCCTTTGCTAAGCGCACTCAGATTCTTAAGAAGTTGATGGCCCTGAGTAAAGCGGGGGAGGCGGCAGCCACTGGATTAGAACTCATCGACTTTGCTGAGGCAACAGCTGCAGGGGATAAGGTCAAGATCAAGGTGATGATCAAAGGAAAGATCGATGCCAAGCTCAAGTCCTACATCGATATAAAGCCCACCAATAAGGCTGAAGTCGCCTACGCCACCTTTACAGCCACTACGGAGCAGGCAGCCACTCTCACTAAGTTCCTGGCCAACCAAGGAAAGGCCAATGGAGACCTAATCTCCTCAACCTGCTCTTAACCCACCCTCGCTTGTCAGTGCCGACCCTTACTCTCATGGGGTGTAGGCGTGCCTTTCGGCGTGTCTAATGTGGTATTCGAACAGATGTTCGAGTAACCTCATCCATGCACAACCAGAGCGGTCTCATCCTCCGTCCACAGCGTCTCTATAACGCGAAGAACCGTCGATGAAATATCCGTACCTTCTGGGCCACCCAAACGGTGGGCACCTTGCCCCTCGTTCGAGAAAAAGGAGAAAAGCTCATGGCAGCTGAAAAGCCAAATAAAGCCGATGAAAAAGCAACATCCGATCGCCACAAGGCGCTCGATACAGCCCTCGCTCAAATCGAACGACAGTTTGGTAAGGGCGCAGTTATCAAGATGTCTGATAAGCAGGCACAAGTTATTGAAGTAATTCCAACAGGTTCAGTTGCACTTGATATGGCACTTGGTATCGGTGGACTTCCTCGTGGTCGAATCGTAGAAATCTACGGACCAGAATCTTCAGGTAAGACGACTCTTACTCTCCATGCAATTGCAAGTGCTCAGAAGAATGGTGGCATCTGTGCATTTATCGATGCGGAGCACGCATTTGATGCAGAGTATGCAAAGAAGCTCGGCGTTGATATCGATGCACTTCTTGTTTCACAGCCAGATACAGGTGAACAAGCACTTGAGATTATGGATATGTTGGTTCGCTCTGGAGCTCTTGATCTAGTTGTAGTGGACTCCGTTGCAGCTCTCGTACCTCGCGCAGAAATTGAAGGCGAGATGGGTGATTCACATATGGGTCTTCAGGCTCGCTTGATGTCACAAGCTCTTCGTAAAATTACTGGTGCACTCCACCAATCAAAGACAACAGCTATCTTTATCAACCAGCTGCGCGACAAGATTGGCGTGTTCTTCGGTTCTCCTGAGACAACAACTGGTGGAAAGGCGCTTAAGTTCTACGCATCTGTTCGCCTTGATATCCGTCGCATTGAAACCCTTAAAGATGGTCAAGAATCAGTGG
>CALEZA010000085.1 GCA_937927965.1 uncultured Candidatus Planktophila sp. | reverse complement strand
TGTCTCCTCTGGCTTAAATGCCAAAAGATTTGCAACATGCTGACCACGAGCATCTCTACCTGCATCTGGGAGTTCATGGACCTTGGCTCGATACACGCGACCTTGGTTGGTAAAGAAGAGAAGCCAGTCGTGGGTTGAAGCAACGAAGAAGTGATCGACCACATCATCTTGCTTAAGCGATGCGCCTTTAACTCCACGACCACCGCGACGCTGCGACTTATAGAGATCAGCTGTGGTGCGCTTGGAGTAACCACCACGAGTAATGGTGACGACAACATCTTGATCTGGAATTAGGTCCTCAGCAGAGAAATCACCTTCGCTTGCAACAAGTTGTGTGCGACGATCATCGCCATACTTGGTGATCAAATCTGTCAGCTCTGTCTTGATAATTTCACGCTGCTTAGCCTCTGATGCAAGGATTGCGTTGAGTTCAATAATGTCTGCCATAAGGCCTTCATATTCATCATTGATCTTCTGGCGCTCAAGGGCTGCAATACGGCGCAACTGCATATCCAAAATAGCATTTGCTTGAATCTCATCAACATCGAGTAATTTCATAAGCCCTGTGCGAGCTTCTTCAGGTGTCTTTGAGGCGCGGATAAGTGCAATAACAGCATCTAGCGCATCAAGTGCCTTGAGATAGCCCTTGAGGATATGAGCACGCTTCTCCTTCTCCACCAAGCGGAACTTGGTGCGACGGACAATGACTTCAATCTGATGTTCGATGTAATACTTGATGAACTCATCAAGCCGGAGTGTGCGAGGAACACCATCTACTAGCGCCAACATATTGGCACCGAATGTGTCTTGAAGCTGTGTCTGCTTATAGAGGTTATTAAGAACTACCTTTGGGATAGCAGATGTTTGAAGAACAATCACAAGGCGTTGGCCTAAGCGCTCATTACCTTCATCGCGCACATCGGCAATGCCCTTGATCTTTCCATCTTTAACAAGTTCAGCAATTTTAAGTGCGAGGTTATCTGGGTTGACTTGATATGGAAGCTCAGTAACAACGAGGCATGTGCGCTTATTGATCTCTTCCACATTGACCACAGCACGCATAGTGATAGAGCCGCGACCTGTGCGATATGCATCTTCAATTCCGCCGCGTCCAACGATAAGAGCCTTGGTTGGGAAATCTGGACCCTTCACCACAGTCAAGAGATGAGCTAGAAGTTCATCTGTTGGTTGGTCGGGGTGCTCGAGTGTGTAGATAACCGCTTCGCCAATTTCACGAAGGTTGTGTGGTGGGATATTTGTTGCCATTCCCACTGCAATACCTGCTGAACCATTGACAAGAAGATTTGGAAAGCGTGAAGGCAATACATCTGGCTCTTGTGAGCGACCGTCATAGTTAGGAGAGAAGTTGACGGTATCTTCATCGATATCGCGCATCATCTCCATAGCAAGGGGAGCTAAGCGGGCTTCTGTATAACGCATAGCTGCCGCTGGATCATTTCCAGGAGAGCCAAAGTTTCCATTTCCATCTACCAATGGATAGCGAAGTGACCAAGGCTGGGCCAAGCGAACAACGCTGTCGTAAATAGCTGTATCACCGTGTGGATGGTAATTACCCATCACATCACCGACGATACGAGAAGACTTGTAATAACCCTTATCTGGACGATAACCAGCATCAAACATCGCATAGAGAACGCGGCGATGTACTGGCTTTAGCCCATCACGAACATCTGGGAGTGCGCGACCGACGATAACTGACATTGCATAGTCGAGATAGCTTCGTGCCATCTCCACTTGAAGATCAACTGTCTCAATACGGTCATAGCTTGCACCGCTTGAGTCTGGGGCTGTGAATTTCTCGTCGCTCATTAGATATCCAAGAACCTAACATCTTTAGCATTGCGTTGAATAAAAGCTCTGCGCTGTTCAACATCTTCACCCATCAAGACAGAGAAGAGATCATCTGCTGCAGCTGCATCTTCCAATGTGACCTTGATGAGGACTCGGTGATCTGGATCCATTGTTGTGTCCCAGAGTTCCTTAGCAGGCATCTCACCGAGACCTTTAAAGCGCTGAATTCCATCATCCTTTGGAAGACGCTTACCCGCATCGATTCCGTCTTTAATCATTGCATCGCGTTCACGATCGCTAAATGCATATTGCACCTCATCTTTACCAGCCCACTTGAGCTTATAGAGAGGAGGTTGTGCAAGATAAACAAATCCATTTTCCAGAAGGGGACGCATAAAGCGGAAGAGAAGTGTGAGAAGAAGTGTGCGGATGTGCTGACCATCAACATCGGCATCTGCCATCAAGATAATCTTGTGATAGCGGAGCTTTTCAATATCAAAGTCATCGTGCACACCTGTGCCAAGGGCTGTGATGAGAGCCTGGACTTCGTTATTTTGAAGAACTCGATCAATACGAGCCTTCTCAACATTAAGGATCTTTCCGCGGATAGGAAGAACTGCTTGATTGCGTGAATCACGACCACCCTTAGTTGATCCTCCCGCAGAATCTCCCTCAACGATATAGAGCTCGCACTTAGAAGGATCTGTCCACTGACAATCTGCAAGCTTTCCAGGCATGCCGCGACCTTCTAGCAAACCCTTACGATTTCTCGCTAAATCACGAGCTTTTCTCGCTGCAACGCGAGCAGATGCGGCATCAATCGATTTACGAATAATGTCTTTGCCTTCTTGAGGATTCTGCTCAAACCATGCGGTGAGTTGTTCATTAACAATCTTTTGTGTGAAAGATCTTGCTTCAGTATTTCCAAGCTTTGTCTTTGTCTGACCTTCAAATTGTGGTTCGCCTAATTTAATCGAGACGATTGCTGTGAGACCTTCACGAACATCATCTCCTGTGAGGCGATCTTCCTTCTTACGAATCAATCCTTGCTCTTCTGCAAATTTATTCACAACAGATGTGAGTGCGGTGCGGAAACCTTCTTCGTGTGTTCCACCTTCGTGAGTGTGGATGGTATTTGCGAAGGTGTAGACAGACTCTGAAAAGCCCTGGTTCCACTGCATGGAAACTTCTAGGGAGAGGTGGGCCTTTGTATCCTCTGCCTCAATAGCAATAACTGACTTATGGAGCTCTCCACGAGTGGAGTTCAAGTGCTTGACGAAATCTGTAATTCCGCCTGCATATTGATAGCGAACAGAGAGCTGCTCACCCTTCTCATCAACATGGCCATCACGAAGATCTGTGAGGGAGAGGATGAGCCCCTTGTTAAGAAATGCCATCTCGCGAAATCTTGTAGAGAGAACTTCAAAGGAGAAATCTGTAGTTTCAAAAATGTCTGCGGAAGGCCAGAACTGAATGGTTGTTCCAGTTTCAGTCGTTGCCTCACCTTTTTTCACTGGTGCAGTTGGAACACCTAGCTGGTATTCCTGTGTCCAAATAAATCCATCGCGCTTGACCTTTGCAGAGAGATTTGTCGAGAGCGCGTTCACAACAGAGGAACCAACTCCGTGTAGTCCACCAGAGACGGAGTAACCACCATCTCCAAACTTTCCACCTGCATGCAAAACAGTAAGAACAACTTCTAGTGCAGGCTTCTTCTCAACAGGATGGATATCTACTGGAATACCGCGACCATTATCAATAACCTGGAGAGATCCATCTGGCATCAGAGTTACTTGAATCTCTGTGCAATAACCAGCAAGAGCTTCATCAACTGCGTTATCGACGATCTCATAGACAAGGTGGTGTAGGCCTCGCTCACCCGTGGAGCCGATATACATTCCTGGGCGCTTGCGGACAGCCTCAAGGCCTTCAAGGACGGTGATGGAAGAGGCGTCGTAGCCCTGCTTCTTCTCCGTCATTTTCGCCTCCATTGGCCTTCTTTTCAGGGGGCTTAAATCGCCTCCTGTGCCCGATTAGCTCGGGGAGTGGAATTATCCTAGTGGTAAATCAATTCTGTAAATACCGCCAAAAGCCCTAGGCCCACTATCTCGCGAACTTTCACGCGCCCTTTTAGCCTCTCCTCTAGGGAAGCACTTTTTCACCCCTCATTTCACGCTCAGATCCACGCTATCCACACTGTTGAAAAGGCTGTGGATGAATTACATCGTTGTAATTAGCTTCCCCTTTGGTTTCTCGACTGATTCTCAGCAAATGCTCAGATTTAAAGAGGAGGATAAAGACATGAATCAGGCAGCCCAATCCCCCAACGGCCATCGCATTCTTGTTGTCGATGATGAAGCAAACATCAGTGACTTGATTTCAATGAGCCTTAAATTTCTTGGCTTTGATGTTCGCACTGCAGCTTCCGGTTCGGAAGCACTTCGCACCGCAGCAGAATTTAAACCGCACGCAATTATTCTCGATGTAATGCTTCCTGATCTCAATGGTTTTGAAGTCTGTAAACAAATTCGCAATGAAGGTCAAAATATTGGAGTTCTCTTTCTCACAGCAAAAGGTGAGATGCCAGACAAGATTAAAGGTTTAACAATCGGTGGCGATGACTATATGACAAAGCCATTTAGCCTTGAAGAGGTCGTAGCACGCTTAAATGCGCTCTTGCGACGCATCGGTCTAGTTGAACAGAACTTTGATGAAGAGAAAATCTCTTATGCAGATCTTGAACTCAATGAAGCAACTCATGAAGTTCATCGCGCAGGAACTCTCATCGATCTATCCAATCGTGAATTTGAACTTCTTCGCTATCTCTTGATTAATGCTGATCGAGTGGTTTCAAAAGTTCAGATCCTTGAACATGTCTGGGATTACAACTTTGAGGGCGATCCAGGAATTGTTGAAACCTATATCTCATACCTTCGCAAGAAAATAGATATCTTTGAACCAGCTCTTATCCATACCGTTCGCGGTGTTGGATATCGACTACGAATTGCTCCAACAAAGTAGGAGTGAGAAGATGAAAAGCCCTTTCCGCACATGGAGTTTGCGTAGTCGTTTAGTTTTGGGAATTGTTATTCTCACCGCTGCAGGATTCGTTCTCTCTAGTATCGCCGCACAGAACGCTCTGCGTGGATATCTCCTTCAGCAGGTTGATAGAGAGCTCACATCGCTTTCAGGTGGATCGTTCACACGAATTGCAGAGTCAGGTATCGCTCGAGATGAAGATGACTCTCGTTTCGATGATCGCCACGAAGGGCGCCAATCACCTGCTCCCCGCACACCTTTCCAACGCATTCCCACTGCAACTTCCGTCACTCTCCTTGATGCCAATGGTGTTGTCACAGGAGAACTTGGTGGAGATCTCAACACTGCATCAGTGAGCACCTATATCGCTGGATTAACTCCTGAGGAAGCTCAAAGATATGAAGGAAAAGCTTTCTCTATTGAATCAGCGGGTGAAGATTTCCGTGCTGTAGCACTTGTGCTTCCTAATAACGCAGGAACAGTTGTTGCAGCTCGATCTCTAGGTGAGCTCGATCGCACTATCGGGCGTTTAGGTTTTCTCTTCCTTCTTATTGGTTTTGTATTGGTCACTCTCGTTGCGATTGCATCTCGCTTAGTAATTAAGATTGGTATGCGGCCACTTGAAGATGTTGAGGCAACTGCGGAGCAGATTGCATCAGGAGATCTCTCGGCTCGCATGCCTGATGCCAATCCTCACACTGAAGTCGGCCGCTTAGTCTCTTCACTGAATGCAATGCTTACCCGCATTGAGAACTCTTTTGCAGTTAAAGCTGAGTCAGAAAATAAACTTCGTCGATTTGTTGCAGATGCTAGCCATGAACTTCGCACGCCCATTACTGCCATCCGAGGTTTTTCTGAGCTCTATCGCCAAGGAGCAATTGCCGATGGTGCTGGAACAGATGATATGATCAGTCGCATTGAAGGCGAATCTAAGAGAATGGGTTCACTCGTTGAAGATCTCCTTCTTCTAGCACGCCTAGATCAAGAGCGAGCAATGGACCAGAAACCTGTGAACTTAGGTGAGGTTGTTGAATCTGCTGTGATCTCAGCGCGAGCTGCAGGACCAACTCATCCAATTCTTTTCACAGAGTCAGATGAAGAATTCTTCGCACTAGGCGATGAAGCACGCATCCATCAGGTAGTGGCCAACATTCTTGCAAATGCTCGCACTCACACACCAGCGGGTACTCAAGTAGTCGTCTCTCTCTCACATGAAGAAGATGGTGTTCGCATCACCATTAGCGATAACGGACCAGGGTTATCGGAAGAAGATCAAAAGAGAATCTTTGAACGCTTCTATCGCGCAGATCCATCTCGCGTCAGAGTTGATGGTGAAGGAAGTGGTCTTGGTCTATCGATTGTGGATGCGGTGATGGCAGCCCACGGAGGTAGCGTCACTGTTGAATCAGAGCTCGGTAAGGGTGCAACCTTCACACTCTTCTTTCCAGTGGAGAAGTAATTACTCCTGAGGTCCCAGTGACTCCATCGCTCTCAAGGTTGCAATGCGCTCTTGAATCGGTGGATGAGTACTAAAGAGCTTTGAGACTGTTTGGCCATCAAGTGGTGATTCAATCCAGATATGTGCCACTGCATTCGACTTTTGGGCGACAACTGTGGAATCTGCTGCAAGAACTTCAAGAGCTTTACGAAGCCCAGCTGGATTTCTAGTAAATGAAACAGCTGTTGCATCAGCGAGTGACTCACGCTTGCGTGAGATTGCAGATTTAAGGAGCATAGCTGCAATTGGTGCAAGGATGAGAACTGCGAGAGAAATGATAAGAGCAACTGGATTTTGATTGCTATCGCGGCGATCTCGTCCTCCACCAAACCACATCATGCGGGTGAGGAAGTCAGAGAGAATTGCGATGGCACCTGCAGTTGTTGCAGCAACTGCAGAAACCAGAGTGTCGCGGTTTGCAACATGTGACATCTCATGGG
>CALEZA010000084.1 GCA_937927965.1 uncultured Candidatus Planktophila sp. | reverse complement strand
GTGAACCATCACTTCTCGCCCTGTCACTTTCACAAGCGCCTCAGGGCTAGATCCCACAACATCAAATCCGCTTTCAAATCTAAAGAGATACATATATGGACTTGGATTGTTTAATCTCAAAGCTCGATAAACATCTAAAGCATCAGCTGTGCACTCAGCGGTGAAACGCTGGGAAATCACAATCTGAAATGCTTCACCTGCTCTAATCTCTTCTTTTGCGATTTCGACTTTTTCGCGAAAATCTTCAGCAGTGATATTTCTTTCGAATTCAGGCTTTGAAAAGACAGGAATCTCGGTAACATCACCAGGAAGTGAACTCTGCAAGTCTGCATACATTCGATCTAGGCGTAGTTGAGATTCCTCGTAAGCCTCATCGACTCGGTCGTCACTTCCATCCCAATTGATTGCGTTGGCAATCAAAGTCACAACCCCATTGGAATGATCCATGACAGCCAAATCACTTGTTAGCATAAAAGCTATTTCAGGAAGATGAAGATCATCGACTGCAAGTGTTGGCAGGCTCTCAAGTCTGCGCACCGCGTCATACCCCATATAGCCAACGAGTCCACCTGTAAGTGGCGGTAAACCTTCTATGACAGGGCTCCTTAAGTGTGCCACTGAAAGTTTGAGCGCAGTAAGCGGATCCATATCTCGAGGCACTCCAGCAGGTGGCCGTCCAAGCCATTCGGCGACACCATCTTTTTCTGTCAGCGTTGTCTGGCTATTGACTCCGATAAAGGAGTAGCGAGACCAGACGCCGCCGTGTTCAGCCGATTCGAGGAGAAATGTTCCTGGATTGTTCTTCGCCAACTTCTTATAGATTCCAAGTGGAGTCTCACCATCTGCAAGTACTTTTCTATAGACAGGGATGACATTATTTTCTTTTGCGAAGTTGCGAAACTCTTGAAGATTCATTGCTATTACTTCACTTCTCTGTGAAAGCAGGAGTCTTCACCTGTGTGGCATGCAGCACCAACTTGCTCAACCTTGAGTAATAGTGCATCTCCATCGCAATCCACAGATATAGAGATCACTCGCTGTGTATGACCTGAGGTTGCACCCTTCTCCCATAGTTCATTTCGACTACGAGACCAGTAGGTGGCACGCCCGCTCTCCAAAGTAATTGCAAGCGATTCTCTATTCATATAAGCAAGCATGAGAACCTCCCCTGAAAGGTGGTCCTGAGCTATTGCAGGAATCAGCTCGACCCCATCCTTAAGAAGTGAATCGATATTCTCTGGTAGCGCTGCCATGTGCTTATTGTGCCTTAGAGCGCCTTAGTCATGCGCACTGGATATCCATGATGATCTAGATAGCCCTTGATATCACCAATTCGATGAGTGCCGAAGTGGAAAACACTTGCTGCAAGGAGAGCATCGGCGCCAGCATCTAGCGCTGCCGCAAAATCAGATTGGGTTCCCGCTCCACCGCTTGCTATGAGCGGAACTGAAGAAATTGCTCGAACGGCTTTAATCATTCCAATGTCATATCCAGCACGAGTTCCATCTGCATCCATTGAATTAAGGAGGATTTCACCCACGCCTAACTGAATTGCTTTTTCAACCCATGCAAGAGCATCAATACCTGCACTTTGTCTGCCACCATGGGTTGTTACTTCGAACCCAGATTCGGTATTTGCTCTTCGTGCATCCACTGAAAGAACTAAAACCTGCGATCCAAAGCGATCGGCAATCTCGGCAATAAGTTCAGGGCGAGCAAGGGCAGCCGTATTAATAGACACCTTGTCAGCTCCAGCTCTAAGGAGTCGATTAACATCCTCAACACTTCGAATACCTCCGCCCACAGTCAAAGGAATGAAGACTTGCTCAGCAGTCCTGCGAACAACATCGAGTGTGGTTTCACGCCCCGCAACACTTGCGGAGATATCAAGAAAGGTGAGTTCGTCTGCTCCCTCAGAGTTATAGAGAGAAGCCATCTCAACAGGATCGCCTGCATCAATAAGGTTAGTGAAATTAACGCCTTTGACTACTCGGCCATCGGTGACATCCAGGCAAGGAATGATGCGGACTGAAAGAGTCACTTGCGAGTCAACTCCAGCGCTTCTTCCAATGTAAAAGCTTTGGCATAGAGAGCTTTTCCAACAATTGCTCCCTCCACTCCAATCGACTGAAGTGCGCTCAGTGCTGCAATATCTTCCAATGAAGAAATACCACCACTTGCAATTACTGGTTTGTCGGTAGCGGAGCAGACCTCGCGCAAGAGCTCCAAATTTGGACCTTTCAAAGTTCCATCCTTAGTGACATCAGTAACCACATATCTCGAGCATCCATCACGCTCTAGTCGTTCGATGGTTTCAAAGAGATTGCCACCTTCTTCAGTCCAGCCACGAGCGGCCAGTGTGTGACCACGAACATCTAATCCCACTGCAATTCGGTCGCCATGCTCAGCTATAACACGAGAAGTCCATTGAGGATTTTCTAACGCCGCAGTTCCCAAATTAATGCGTCGACATCCAGTTGCAAGTGCCCGTTTCAGAGATTCATCGTCTCGAATTCCGCCTGATAACTCGACCTTAATATCCAATCGACCCACAACTTCGGCTAGCAGTGCGCTGTTATCCCCGCGACCGAAAGCTGCATCGAGATCTACTAAGTGAATCCACTCCGCACCTGATGCTTGAAAATCTAAAGCTGCATCCAGTGGTGAACCATATGAAGTTTGTGCACTCAATTCACCTTGAACAAGTCGAACAGCCTTGCCATCTTTCACATCAACTGCAGGAAGAAGTTCTAAATAACTCATAGCGTAGAGACCCAATTCTTGATGAGATGAAGACCTGCGTCTCCAGATTTTTCAGGGTGAAATTGCGTCGCTGCAATAGCACCATCTTCGATAGCTGCAATAAATCGAGTATCGAAACTGGTCCATGCTTCAGTGGCACCACAGCTTTCAGTGACACCGTAAGAATGAACAAAGTAGAAGGACTCCCCTTCAACACCTTTAAAGAGTGAACTTTCTGCTGCGCTTTCCACAGTGTTCCATCCCATATGAGGCAACACTTTCGCCTCTAGCTTCTCAACAGTTGAGGGCCAGATTCCCACTCCCTCCGAACTTCCATGTTCGAGGCCATGAGCGAAGAAAATCTGCATTCCAACACAAATTCCTAAGGTGGGACGACCAAGTGCTAATCGCTCTCGAACCAACTGATCTCCGCGTACAGCTTTAAGGCCCGCCATACACGCCGCAAATGCTCCAACACCTGGAACAACTAATCCCTCTGCTTCAAGAGCAACTTCGTAATCTGAAGTCAGAAGGACTTCTTTGCCAGTGCGCTCAAAAGCACGAAGAGCTGAGCGAAGGTTTCCCGAACCGTAATCGAGAATTGCCAAAGTCATTGGATTAGAGAGTGCCCTTGGTTGAAGGAATTCCTGCAACACCATCAAGAGATACGGCATCACGAAGAGCTCTTGCAACTGCCTTGAACTGTGCCTCAAATACATGGTGTGCATTTCGACCTTCAAGAACTCGAACATGCAAAGCAATTCTCGCCTCAGCAACAATGGACTCCCAGATGTGACGGCCCAGTGTCGTATCGAATGTTCCGATGAGTTCGACAATCTCAGGTTGGCGATGAACTAGATATGGACGACCTGATAGATCTACTGCAGCCTGAACCAACACTTCATCGAGTGGCACCATTGCATCGCCGAATCGACGAATCCCCGCCTTATCTCCCAGTGCCTCGCGCAAAGCTTGCCCGAAAGCAAGCGAGGTATCTTCCACTGTGTGATGAGAATCGACATCAACATCACCCGTTGTCTTAATGGTGAGGTTAAATCCTGAATGCTTTCCCAGCTGAGACATCATGTGATCAAAGAAAGGAACGCCCGTATCGACAGAGATTTCACCTGTTCCGTCGAGAGTAAGGTCAACAAGAACGCTTGACTCTTTCGTGGTTCGTTCTACTCGTGCATGTCTCATATTTTTCTCCTGCTCTTGAGGACGCTTGATAGGGCGTCAATGAAGAGTTTATTTTCGCCATCTGCGCCGATGGTCACTCGTAAGTACCCTGATAATCCCACATCACGAATAAGAACACCCTTATCTAGGAGCTCTTTCCATAGAGTTGGAGCGGGAATATCAAATCCTGAGAAGAGAAGGAAGTTGGCCTTACTATCAACCACTTTAAGACCCAGACTGCGCAGCTCCGAGGCAACTTTCTCTCGCTGATCCACCAGTCTTGCCACATTTGAAAGAAGTTCTGTTTCAAACTCCAATGCCACCTCAGCTGCCGCTTGAGTAAGTGCACTCAAGTGATAAGGCAAGCGAACCAAGAACATTGCATCAATAACTTTGGTGTTTGCCAGAAGATATCCGAGTCTTACTCCTGCAAATGAAAATGCTTTACTCATGGTTCGTATTACAACAACATTTGGATACTGATCGATCAGTGTTGTGGCTGACTTTTCATCAGAAAACTCTGCATATGCTTCATCGACAACCAGCAATCCTTTCGTTGACTGAGCAAGAGACTCAATCTCTGCAATCGTCACAGAACTACCAGTGGGATTATTTGGCGTTGTGATGAATGTGAGCGAAGGTGAGGAAGTTTGAATATCCTTCCTAGCTAGTTCAAGATCTAGAGAGAAGTCATCCCTGCGATTGCCGTTAATCCAAGGAGTATTTGTGACTTGTGCAATGAGTGGATGCATTGAGTAAGAGGGGGTAAAACCTAGTGCTCCCTCATCTCCGAAAGCCAAGAAGAGGGATTGGATAATCTCATTGCTTCCATTAGCAGCCCACACATTATCTTTACTGAAGTGTGTCCCAGATTGGTTATTGATGAATTTTGCTAGTCCATCGCGCAGAGCATTCGCATCGCGATCAGGGTAACGATTGAGATTTCGAGCAACAATTTCGACTCTATCTGCAATTGCTTTTGAAAGTTCAGCCGACAACGAGAATGGATTCTCATTGGTGTTCAAGACCGCTTCTGCGGGCAGCTGCGGAGCTCCATAAGGAGAAAGTGGTCGCAATCTCTCATTGAGTGGAAGCCAATCGGGCCATTGCGTCATAGCGACTCAAATCGTGCAGAGATTGCTTCACCGTGGGCAGGCAGATCCTCGGAGTTTGCAAGGGTTATTACAGTCGGTGCGATATCAGTAAACGCTTGCTCACTGTATTCAATGTAGTGGACTCCCCTGAGGAAACTCTGCACTGACAATCCACTGCTGTGGCATGCGCATCCACCAGTAGGTAGGACATGGTTGGAGCCTGCGGAATAGTCGCCTAATGACACCGGCGCAAAGCGCCCAATGAAGACAGCGCCAGCATTGCGAATTTGGCTGGCAACTTTCTGAGCTTGCGCTGTTTGAATTTCTAAGTGTTCCGCTGCGTATGCATTCACGACATCAAGACCTTGTGCGATTGAATCAACGAGCACTGCAGCAGACTGATTTCCAGTCAAAGCAGTCTTGATTCGCTCCGAGTGTTTCGTGAGAGCTACACGAGTAGATAGCTCCTTTTCAACTTCTTCAATCAACTTTTCTGAATCCGTAACGAGAACCGCTGCTGCAATAACATCATGCTCGGCTTGGCTAATGAGATCGCTTGCCACATCTGCAGCCTTTGCAGTTGCATCAGCCAGAATTGCTATCTCTGTTGGTCCAGCCTCAGAGTCAATACCGATTATTCCTCGAAGAGCACGCTTTGCGGCTGCGACATATATATTTCCTGGTCCTGTTACCAAGTCACATTTATCGGCAACCCCATCCATTCCATACGCAAAAAGTGCAACAGCCTGAGCGCCACCAATTGCATAAACTTCCGTAATTCCCAGAAGTGCACAGGCTGCAAGAATTGTCGGATGAGGCAATCCTCCGAAATCAGCTTGTGGTGGTGATGCCACAGCGATGCTTGGAACCTTTGCTATTTGAGCTGGTATCACATTCATTAAAACTGAACTTGGATACACGGCGCGGCCACCTGGAACATAAAGGCCCACTCGGTCGACTGGAATCCACTTCTCGCTAACCACTCCTCCATCTACAACAGTGACAGAGCTTTCGTTGCGAACTTGTGCGGAGTGAACTTTGCGAATTCTCTCTGCAGAGAGTTCAAGTGCTGCTCTAATTTCAGGTTCAAGATTTGCCAGTGCTGTTTCCAACGCGCTCAATGGAACTCGAATCGAAGCAGGCTCCACCCCATCAAATTGCTTGCACAGTGCAATCAAATCGCCTTCGGTTCCTGTGCGGACTCTCTCAAGAATTGGCTCGATTGCCTGCATCGCAGCTACTACATCAAGGCTCGCACGAGGAAGCTCTCGTTGGTATTGACCCTTAGAGAGCGCCTTTCCACGGAGGTCGACACGGCGCAGCATGTTCGTATTCTACTTTGATGACGAGAGTTGATGCGACGCGATTAACCGCGAACGATGCACTCAACGCCCAAGATTGCTTTGAGATCTGCGCTCAAACTCGGCGATGATGTAACAAGAGCGTCAATTTTGAGAGTAGTGGTCTTTGTGGCTTCAACCACATGGAGATGAACCTCGCGTTTACCTGGATGCGAACGAAGAATTTCCTTCATTCTCTCAACAATAGGCGGGGTGACCTGAGCAGCTGGCAAAGTGATTACAAGAGGTCCAGTTGGGCCGCCGCTGATATCAGGCATAGTCATTTCGATTGCGGTAAAGCGCACTTGTTCATCTGTGCGAGCAAATCTTCCCTTGATCACTACGACTCTATCTTCAGTCAAAGAGAGTGCATATTGATTGTAAGTATTAGCAAAGAAGAGTGCTTCCACAGCGCCTTCAAGATCTTCCACTTGCACCACAGCCCACGATGCACCTTGACGAGAGACTTTGCGTTGAACGCTTGTAATCAATCCACCAATAGTAATGACGCCGTCAGGTACGCCATCATCCATCAAGGCGCTAATGGACATATCTGTGTGAGAGCGGAGTACATGCTCAACTCCCATCAGTGGATGATCAGATACATAAAGTCCAAGCATCTCTCGCTCGAAGGTAAGGAGAGTCGACTTGTCCCACTCAGTTGGAGGAATCTCTATCTCTAAACCAGCTATGTCAGATGAAGTTTCCCCACCAAAGAGATCAAACTGACCAATTGCTTCTGCTCTCTTTGTCTCGATGACAGAATCAATTGCCTCTAGGTGAATTGCCATCAAACCCTTACGAGGATGGCGGAGTGAATCGAAGGCTCCTGCCTTAATAAGAGATTCAATAGTTTTCTTATTGCAGACCTGAGCGTCAACTTTTGCAAGGAAATCTCCGAATGATGTAAAGGCTCCCTTGCTTTCGCGAGAAGCCTTAATAGAGGCAACAACTCCTTCACCAACATTGCGAATAGCTGCAAGACCAAAGCGAATATCTCGTCCACGCGGTGTGTACTCGCCGTTGGATTCGTTCACATCAGGAGGCAATACTTTGATTCCCATACGACGGCACTCAGAGAGATAGAGCGCAGACTTATCTTTATCATCACGAACTGATGTGAGAAGTGCTGCCATGTATTCAGTTGGGAAATTAGCTTTGAGATATGCAGTCCAGAATGAGACAACACCGTAACCTGCAGAGTGAGCTCTGTTGAATGCATAGTCGGAGAACGGAATTAGCACTTCCCAAAGACGCTTGATTGCAGCCTTGGAGAAGCCATTTGCCTCCATGCCTGCCTCAAAGGGAATGTATTCCTTATCAAGAATCTCTTTATTCTTCTTACCCATCGCCTTACGTAAAAGATCTGCGCGCCCAAGGGTAAAGCCAGCAACTTTCTGAGCA
>CALEZA010000083.1 GCA_937927965.1 uncultured Candidatus Planktophila sp. | reverse complement strand
GCTGTGTGGACGATGCCATATGGCTTATAGGTGGTGAGGACTTCATCAAACTTAGCGGTGTCGCGGATATCAGCGACAATCAAAGGGATTTCTTTATTGTATTTCTTGCGAAGATACTCAATACGAGATTCAAGGCCCTGATAGAGAGAGTCATAGATAACAACATCTTTGCCACTTGCTAGAAATGCATCTGCAACATGGGAGCCGATATATCCAGCACCACCTGTTAGTAACCACACTTGAGATGTCATAGTGGGCAGTCTATCTCCTGCCAGCTCAGTGAGCGAGTACTACTCTCAGTTATCTCTCTTTCACGAATTCTCTTGTGAAGATATCTTTACAACTGCTATAAATAGCTCAGGTGAGAAGCTCACGCTTCCCACCTGAGTGTCCCTGCTAAGGACTTATTGGCCCGTCGTTGTCGCGGCGGGCTTTCCTTTTATTCCAGCAATGTCACAGCTAAAAGTTATTCTCACACAATGACCGACGATGAAATTAAAATTGCCCTGGAGCGGCAACCAAAAGGTTTCGTCCAGGGCGTTCGGATAAATTCTAATCAATGGGAGAGAACTTCACCAGAGTTCCATTACTTTAAGCTTTCTGTGAAGAAGGCTTAATTTAATCAAGCACAACAACACCGCTAGGTGTTGTCAGGTGCACAGCAACGATGCCTGATTGGCCATCATTAGTCGATGGATCTACCCAATCGATGGTGATATCACCGAGAGCTGCAAGGATCTCTGGCTTAAACCAAGAATCTGCGAGTTGGTCATGATCTGCAATAACAATCTTTTCAATCTCTGATTGTGGTGTGCCATCTTGTGATGGGTGATCGGCTGAGAGCCACTGGATAAAGAATGGGAACTCACGAACATCGGCGATCTCTTTCACGCCAATCTGCTTCCACTTTAAATCTGTTCCGTTAGGGCGTGTGCGGTGTGCTTCAACAGCATCGCGACCAAACTTTGTTTCAATAGGTGCAATATCTTTTGTGCTAAAGACCCAGGTAAACCAGCCTCCACCTTCATTGGCCTTCTGTGAAACTGCTTTGCCCCATGGAGTCTGCTCTGTTGCAGGGTGATCGAGTGGGCAGACAACCTCAATGTATTGACCGTTCTTGAGAGCTGCTGTGAAGTTTCGTGTACCAAAGCGTGGGTGGATTCCACCATCTACAAATGTGCTGCCAAGGCGTGAACCAAGGCGCTGCACAGTGTCAGCGAGTTGATCGTGGGAAGTCACATAAGAGACATGGTCTAGACGCATGGGGAAATTATTCACCATCTCTTAGGGTGCTTCTTACCACCATCAAGAGGGGGTTGAGGTTTTAGGCAAGAGCCTTGCAGGTCAGATCTGCCTTCGGCAGTAGGCCTTTGAGGTAGTAGGCATCGATTGCATCATCGATACAGGCGTTACCTCTGCCCTGTCCTGTGTGGCCATCTCCCACAAAGGTCATCAGCTGTGAGTTGGTGAGAACGCGATGCAGGCCCTGTGCCCAGGCATAGGGAGTAGCTGGATCTCCTGTGGTGCCAATAATGATGATGGGAGCCTTTGTCTTCACAATCCCCACCTCAACAGGTTTTACTGCGGGAAGATTTCTGCAGACCAACCCACCATAGCCAAGATAGGGACCAAAGATAGGTGATGCCTTTGCAACGAGCTCTGCATCTTTTTTAATCTGCTTAATATCTCGCTCTTCAGCAAAATCTAAACAGTTGATAATTGCACCTGACTCAAATTCATTGTTGGGATAGCTCCCATCTTCCAAACGCCCTGTGTAGAGATCTGCTAACTCTAAGTAAGTATCTCCATATCCATTGAGCGCTTCTTCAATAGCATCTCTTAATAGAGACCATCCATCACCGCTGTCATAGAGACCTGATGCTGTTCCTAGAACAACAAGAGCTTCTGTCACTACTCGCTTATCTTTGCTTGAATCTTTAAGTGGCAGCGGTTTCTTCGCTGTGGTTGCAAAGAGATTGATGAGAGTATCTCGTGCATCATTAATGTTCTTTGGTAGTGGACAACTCTTTGATGCGATGCAATCTTTAATAAAAGCATTGAGCGCTTGTTCAAAACCTTCTGCCTGATTAATTGTTTGATCTAGGTTGGAGATAGATGGATCGAGGGCGCCATCTAGAACAACTCTTCCAATGTTGTTGGGAAATAGGGATGCATAGAGAGCGCCAAGGTATGTGCCATAGGACTTACCCATATAGTTCAGTTTTGTATCGCCCACAAGTGCTCGCAAAATATCCATATCTCGAGCAGCATTGGCGGTGCTATAGGCGTCTAGGTGTGGGACCTTCTTCTGACACTTTTCAATAAAATCTTTGGAATCCTTGATTGATTGCTCTAGCTCTTGATCGTTATCGGGCTTGGAATCTGCTGCAAAGTTCTCATCGAGCTCTTGGCTAGAAAGGCAGACAATAGGCTCAGAGTCAGAGACTCCGCGTGGGTCAAAGCCCACGATGTCATAGCGGTCTGTGATATCTGGATCAAAGAGATACTCCGCGTTATATGCATACTGCACACCAGAGGCACCTGGCCCACCAGGGTTGACTATGAGAGAGCCAATTCTTCTCTTCTGATCTTGGGCCTGAAAGCGCAGAGCTGAGATTTGGAATGTGCCGACCGAGAGGTCGCTGTAATCGATGGGAACATCAAATTCTGTGCACTGGTAATTGTCGTAACAACTCTTCCACTCTAACTCTTGTGAGTAGTAATCCTTAAGTGTTTTGTAACTCTTAGATCTACTTTCAATTTGAGTAAAAGAGAGAACAAAGATACCAATAATGGCAAGTATGGCAACAATGCGAACTCGCTGTGACATTTACGCCTTCGCCAACTGACACATAAGAGCCTCACAGGTAAGAAGTGGGGCCGCGTTATGTGCAAGGTTGGTGCGTGCCTGCATAATCGCGTTCATCTTATTAATGGTTGTGTGGTGTGGATGAGAAGATGCATACGCAAAGATTGCCTCCTGCATATCTGTATTAATAATCGCCTCATTGTTACCTGCCTGCACCATCATCACATCACGATAGAAGGTGGCGATATCAAGGAGAGCTCCATCGATAGAGTCGCGCACCATTCTTGTGGCTCTTGATTTCTGTTCCTTCTCTAACTCTTTCACAGCCTTTGCAGCTCCACTTGCCATTGCCCGACCTGTTGCACCTTTTCCATATGCCTCCTGCAAAGATGCAATCTCTTTCTCATCGCGCACCTCAGATGCTTGATTTGCCTGTGTGGTGGCAAGATCAACAAGTGTTTGTGCTGCTTTAAATGCTGCAGCAAGTGAGTTAAGTTGGAGTGGCAACTTCATAATGGTTGCGCGATTGCTTCTGGCGCCCTCATTGGTGGCGATATAGCGAGCGCGACCAATATGTCCTTGGCTCACGCGAGCTGCAAAGGTTGCCATCGTCTCTGAGATGCCATCGCGATTGATGAGCACTTGTGCCACATCTTCATCACTGGGTGTGTGAAGCTGGATATGGCGACAGCGTGAGCGGATAGTAGGAAGAAGGTCATGCAGGGTGGGAGCGCAGAGAAGCCAGACTGTGCGAGTGCCAGGCTCTTCAATCGCCTTGAGAAGGGCGTTAGCGGCCGATTCTGTAAGGCGATCAGCATCTTCCATCACTACTACTCGCCAACCACCCATGGAAGGTGCCCATGCAACGCGGGTAAGAAGCTCTCGGACCTCCTCCACCTTGATGGAGAGCCCTTCTGTGCGGATGATCTCCACATCAGGGTGGGAGCCGCTAGAGGCTGATCTGCACTCATTGCACTCCCCACATCCACCCTGTGGGCAGATAAGAGCCTGAGCAAAGGCAACGGCAGCCGATGATCGTCCACTTCCTGGTGGGCCAGTAAAGAGCCAGGCATGGGTCATCTCTTGTGACTCTTGCCCTGTGCGAGAGGCAGCTACTGCTGCCTTCAAGATTGTGGTGATGTGAGATTGCCCCACAAGATCGTCATAGACGCTTGCCATTATTTCTTCTTCTTTGGCTTAGCTTTCGACGCTGCCTTGGTGGCAGTGCTCTTTGCAGATTGGGTAGCACGACTTACAGCGTGGGAGGCGGCGATGATGGGGCGCAAGATCTTCTTTGTCTGTGTTCCGCCTGCATTGCGCTTGAGAGCTGGAAGTTCAGCAACACGAGCGATGATCGCTTCATGAATTTCTTGCACAGTTAATCTGCCATCAACAACGAGATAGCGCTCTGGATCTAGTAGAGCTAATTGCAAGAACTCTTGTCGCACTCGCTCATGAAACTCTACTGGCTCTGCCTCTAGTCGATCCTTTGATTGAAGTCGACCAAGACCAACAACTGCAGGAAGATCAATCAAGATGGTGAGAGTTGGGTAGAGAGTCTCGGTTGCCCAACGATTAATGCGAGCAACCTCTGAAGGAATAAGAACACGACCAGCGCCTTGATAGGCGATAGATGAATCCATATAGCGATCATTGATAACTACTTCACCACGAGCAAGAGCTGGGCGAATTACGCTCTCCACATGGTGTGCTCTATCTGCTGCATAGAGAAGAGCTTCAGCGCGGGCATTGATAGCACCCGTCTCATGTCCTAAGAGAATCTTGCGAAGCCCTTTACCTAAATCAGTTCCACCTGGTTCAAAGGATAAAGTCACGCTCTCACCTTCTTGGCGGAGCCAATCTGCAAGAAGTTTTGATTGTGTTGACTTACCTGTTCCTTCGCCACCTTCAAAGGCGATAAAGATTCCTTGTGTGGGTTGGCCAGTAATGGCACCTAACTCGCCTTGCATCGCAGCAAGAAAATCTGACCAGAGTGAGACTTGAGGGCGATCTTTCATCTGGCGATAAGAGAGAACACCAATCACAAGGCCCACAACTCCTGCAATCAGGATTGTGATCTGTGCTCCGTTGTAATCGAGCTGGATGTTATAGAAGCTATAACTAATCTTTCCAATAGTTGCAGCGATGATAGGAGCGATTGCAAGTACTGCCACCAAGGTGATGCGAATCAGTGATTGCACAAAGGCGAAGGTGCGACCTCTGACCTCATTATTGACCTCCATGCCGAGCATGGTGAAGCCTGTGACCCAACAAATACCGCTAAAAGCGCCGAGAATAATGACTATTGCAATAGAGATCACAAGGTTTGCAATCAGCGCGAGCAAGATAAGGAAGAAGCCAGCAACTGCAAGGGATGCCCCAAAGAGTCTGCGGCGTGAGAACTGTGCAAATACTTTAGGTCCAAAACCAATACCGAGTGCTAACCCTGTGAAGACTGCTGCAAAGAGAACACCGTATGCGGCATCTCCACCACCGAGATCTCCCACAAATGTGCGAGCAAGACCAATCACAGCGCCTGCTGCAGAGAAGGCGCCCACCATTCCCAAGATAAGGCCGCGAATAATCTTTGATGATGCAACAGCTTTCCATCCTTGAATCAGAGATCGTCCAACGCTCTCTGATTCAGAAGTAACTGCAGGTCCCTTAGGAATTTCGTGGAGGCCACGAATTGTCCAGGCTGCAAAGAAGAAGCTAAGTGCGTTGATATAGAGAGCGATATCTACTGATCGACTTGGAAGAAGTGGGCTAATTGCAGCAATTGCTCCAGAGAGCAGTGTCAGCAGCGAGAAGAGAACAGCTGCTATTGGCGCTGTTCCATATGCTGCAAGGAGTGAGACTTGATTGGCATTTTCTAACTTCTCTTTAGGAACCAAGTTAGGAACTGATGCCTCTTTAGCGGGAGACCAGAAGAGAGTTAAACACTCCACCAAGATCATCGCTGTGTAGAGCCAGAAGTAGGTGTGGACAATCGGAATAGAGATATAGAGAGCACCACGGAGAAGATCCACAAAGACCATCAACCTGCGACGATCAAAGCGATCTGCAATCACACCTGCTAGCGGACCGAGAAATACTGCAGGAAGAAGGCGTGCGATAAAGACACCTGCAATTGCAAAGTTAGCTTTCTGATATGAACCACCAGAGAGTTGCTGAGCTAGGGCTGTTGTTGCAAGAAGTCCGAGCCAATCTCCGAGGGAGGAGAAGACCATCGAGTTCCAGAGCTTGCGAAAGGCAGGTATTGCCAGAACTCCACGAGTGACCTCCTGCGCTGGGGCAGATGGGTTGGGAAGGCTCTGGGACATGGGAGGGAGTCTATCGAATTACAAGAAGTAGCCATTTCTATGCATAAATAACGCTCTGTAGGTAACCCCAGAACATCAAATACAGGAAAGGCGTACCTTATTTATTGAAAGGTGGGTTACAAATGGAAGACACAGAGAAAGAAGAGAAGCACGATATTAGGGACAAAGCGGTTGAGGATAAATCTAAGGAAGTGATAAATGATCCTGAAGCCAGAATCAAAGAGATGCTTGAGGCTGGAGAACTCATCCCTGCAGTTGGTAAGTTGTGGGAAGCACCCATGCCTACCTATGTAGTTAAAGGAACAAGCGCTTCTGAGGGTTTGATTGAAGAGAGAAGAAGTTATCTCTAGTTTCTCTACTTCTTCTTCGCCGCAGCTTTCTTCTTAGAAGCAGCCTTCTTCACAACCTTCTTGGTCAGAGTCGGTGGCTTATCGCCTGCCTTCTTAGGTGCTGCTTTTTTGCGTGACTTCTTTGGAGATGGGCCGTTTTCAGCCTCCCAGGCGCGACGGCCTGCAAGAAGTTCTAACCCTCGCTCAAGAGTCATCGCCTCCAGGGTGTCACCACGACGCAAGGTCGCATTAGTTTCACCATCTGTCACATACATTCCAAAGCGACCATCTTTAATAATGACTGGCTTTTCTGAGGCAGGATCAACGCCCAACTCTTTCAGTGGAGGCTTAGCAACACCGCGACGACGCTCCTTTGGCTTTGAGTAAATCTCAAGAGCTTCATCGAGAGTGATAGCAAAGAGTTGTTCCTCTGATGTGAGGGTGCGTGAGTCACTTCCTGCCTTGAGGTATGGACCATATGGACCATTTTGAACTGTGATCACATCTCCTGCAGAGTTGGTGCCCAGAGTGCGGGGAAGTGAGAGAAGTTGGAGAGCATCATCGAGTGTGATGGTATCTAGTGTCATAGTGGAGAGAAGCGATGCTGTCTTTGGCTTAGGTGCATCCTTCTTCTTACGCTTCTTCTTTGGTTCACCCTTATCGTCTAACTCAACAGGCTCTTCAGGGAAGATCTCTGTGATGTATGGACCAAAGCGACCTGACTTTGCAATTACTTCAAATCCTGTTGTCGGATCAATTCCTAGTTCACGCTCACCAGATGGAGCTGCCAAGAGTTCAATTGCTTTAGCGAGTGTGAGCTCATCTGGAGCTAGGTTCTCTGGGATATTTGCAAGCTTTCGCTCACCATCGTCATAGTTTTCTTGTAGATATGCGCCATAGCGGCCCACGCGAATTTCAATAGCATCACTTAAGTTCATTGTGTTGGTTGCACGAGCATCGATATTGCCAAGATCGAGTGTGAGCTCGTTGAGTCCTGCCTGGCCATCTACTCCGTAATAGAAATCACGGAGCCAATCAATACGAGATGCCTCCCCTGATGCAATCTTGTCGAGATCTTCTTCCATTGATGCTGTGAAGTCATAATCAACAAGCTTGGTGAAGTGGGATTCAAGAAGACCTGTCACAGAAAATGCGAGGAAGGTAGGAACTAGTGCGCGACCGCGCTTATTGACATATCCGCGATCTTGAATGGTTTGAATAATGGATGCAAATGTGGAGGGGCGACCAATACCAAGCTCTTCCAACTTCTTCACAAGAGTTGGCTCTGTGTATCGAGCAGGTGGCTTTGTATCGTGGCCTTCGCATGAATACTCACTGACGGGAACTGCCTGTCCAACAGCCATCGCAGGAAGTCTGCGATCTACTGACTCTTCATCTTTATTCTCATCGCTAACAACATCATCGTATGCTGCTAGAAAACCAGGGAAGGTAATAACAGAGCCGTTGGCACGGAAGATGGCATCTTTTCCATCTGCAGTCTTCACATCAAAGTCCACGCGCATCTGCATCTTCTTAGCATCGGCCATTTGTGAGGCTACTGTGCGCTTCCAAATAAGGTCATAGAGTGCAAATTCATCACGAGAGAGCTCTGGTGCAAGCTCACCTGGTGTCTTAAAGGTATCTCCTGCAGGACGAATCGCTTCGTGCGCCTCTTGTGCATTCTTTGTCTTGCCTTGATAGAGACGAGAAGTCTCATAGAGATGATCTGCTCCATAGAGAGCTTTAGCGGCAGCGCGTGCTGCCTTAATCGCCTGCTCACTTAAGTTGATGGAGTCAGTACGCATATAGGTGATGTAACCATTTTCGTAGAGGCGCTGTGCCACACGCATAGTGATCTGGGCTCCCCAACCAAGGCGAGAACCTGCATCTTGTTGCAGAGTAGAAGTAGTAAATGGCGGCTTTGGTCGCTCTGTGCGTGGAGATTCCTCCATCGACTTCACAGTAAGAGGCGAGCCTTTAAGGTTTTCAACTAAAGACATTGCGCTTGTCTCATCTAATAACAAGATATCTGCAAGTGATTTCTCTTTGACTGCGCCATCTGCACCAAAGTCAGATGTGGCGGCAACTTTCTTTCCATCAACACTGAGTAGTCTTGCGTTAAAGCCAAGCTCAGTAGTTGCTGTCAGATCCCACCACGAAGATGAGATAAAGGCCATGCGTTCGCGTTCTTTCTCAACAATCAGACGCGTTGCAACAGATTGCACGCGACCTGCTGAGATGCGAGGCATCACTTTCTTCCAGAGTACTGGTGAGAGGCGATAACCGTAGAGACGATCTAAGACACGACGAGTCTCTTGTGCATCAATCAGGTTGTAATCAAGATCGCGTGTATTTTCAACTGCGGCAAGGATTGCCTCTTCTGTGATCTCATTAAAGACCATGCGCTTAATTGGAATCTTTGGTTTTAACACCTCAATTAAGTGCCAGGCGATTGCTTCGCCTTCGCGGTCTTCGTCAGTTGCAAGGAGAATCTCACCTGCCTCTTTCATCAACTCTTTAAGCTCAGCAACCTTTGCCTTCTTATCTGGGTTGATGACATATAAAGGTGCGAAGTCATTTTCAATATCTACGCCCTCTTTAGACCAGGCGAGTTTTTTCACATCTTTAGGGATGTCGGCTGCCCGCTGCGGAAGGTCACGAATATGGCCGACGCTAGCCTCGACGATGAACCCATCGCCGAGGTAGCCGCCAATCTTTCGAGCCTTTGCAGGGGACTCTACGATGACGAGTGTTTTAAGCTCGCGATCTTTAGATGCCATAGAGGTGGGGAAGTCCTTCTATTAGTACTGGATACCGACTGCGTGGTGGCGACGGTTACGCACCAACGCCGCAACGATAATCAGAGTTGCCACAGCACAGACCACTGCGATCTTCCAATCCTGGCCATTGAGTGAGAACTCAACGATTGCAGGAGTAACGAGAAGACCCACAAGGTTCATCACCTTGATGAGCGGGTTGATAGCTGGACCTGCTGTGTCCTTAAATGGATCTCCGACAGTATCTCCAACAACTGTTGCAGCGTGAGCTTCTGAGCCCTTACCGCCGTAGTTGCCATCTTCAACCATCTTCTTAGCGTTATCCCATGCTCCACCTGAGTTGGAGAGGAAGACAGCCATCAAAGTACCTGTTCCGATAGCACCTGCAAGGAATGCACCGAGTGCTCCAACGCCAAGGCCGAAGCCCACTGCAATTGGTGCCATCACTGCAAGGATTCCTGGTGTTGCAAGCTCACGGAGTGAGTCACGAGTACAGATATCAACAACGCGACCGTATTCAGGCTTCTCTGTTCCATTCATGATGCCTGGGTGATCGCGGAACTGCTTACGCACTTCAACAACAACTGCTCCTGCTGCCTTAGATACTGCATTGACTGCAAGACCTGAGAAGAGGAATACAACTGATGCGCCGATAATCAAACCAACGAGGTTGCGAGGAGATGCGATATCGAGAACGCCCTGATACTCATAGGAGAGATCAGTTGCAACAAGACCGAGCTTGTTGACTGCTTCCTTGATTGCATCTGTGAATGCACCGAAGAGTGCAGTTGCAGCAAGAACAGCTGTTGCAATTGCAATTCCCTTAGTAATCGCCTTTGTTGTGTTACCAACAGCATCAAGAGATGTGAGGATCTGAGCTGACTCGCCCTTCACATCACCTGACATCTCAGCGATGCCCTGTGCGTTATCTGAGATTGGACCAAATGTATCCATCGCAACGATAACTCCCACTGTTGTGAGAAGTCCTGTTCCTGCAAGTGAAATTGCAAAGAGTGAGAGAACGATAGATCCGCCACCGAGCAAGAATGCGCCCATCACAGCTGCTGCAATAAGAAGAGCTGAGTAAACAGCTGATTCAAATCCCACTGAGATACCAGCGAGAATTACTGTTGCAGAACCTGTCTGTGAAGCAGCTGAAACATCGTTAACTGGACGCTTGCCAACTTCTGTGAAGAAGCCTGTAAGGACCTGGATTGCTGCTGCAAGGACGATACCGATAATCACAGCGCCGAGAGCGAAGATGCGAGGGTTGAGATCGCCAGCTTCTGCAGCAACTTCTGGTGAGAAGTTTGTGAGGAGGTTGAACTTGCTTGGCAAGTAGGTAAATGTTGCAAGACCTGTAAGACCTGCAGAAATCAACGCTGACATAAAGAATGAGCGGTTGATTGCTGTCATTGCTGACTTATCTGTTGAACGAAGCTTTGTAGCAAAGATTCCAATAACAGCTGTGATGATTCCAATTGCTGGAACGATCAATGGATAGATAAGACCTTCGTTACCGAAAGCTGCCTTAC
>CALEZA010000082.1 GCA_937927965.1 uncultured Candidatus Planktophila sp. | reverse complement strand
GGTCTTTCGGGCCCTGCTATTCGCCCGGTTGCTGTGAGAGCTATCTATCAGGTGCATGAGGTGCTTCCGAAAGTTCCAATTCTTGGAATGGGTGGAGTGGCAACAGGCCGCGATGCGCTTGAAATGATTCTTGCCGGCGCATCTGGAGTCTCCGTAGGCACCGCTAGTTTTGGCAATCCAACAGCGTTGATTAAGATTCAAAGTGAGCTACATGACTTATTGGCAGCTCGAGGATTTACCTCACTGAACCAAGCTATTGGATATGCCCATAGAGCATCACAAGGAGAAGGACGATGACATCACCCATCATTTTGGCAGTTGATACGCCGTCTCTTGAGACTGCAAAGAGATGGATTGACGCAACGCGTGAATCCATTGATGTTTACAAGTTAGGACTTGAGTTCTACCTCACCTTTGGTTCTGAAGGAGTTAGTCAAATTCAGCGCGAATTTGGCGTCGATATATTCCTCGATCTCAAACTTCACGATATTCCTAATACGGTGTCTTCAGCTGCAAAGGCGATTTCGTATTTATCTCCGCGATTTCTCACTGTTCATGCATCTGGTGGCACGGAGATGATTGCCTCTGCTGCAAAGGCTGTGCCTGGTGTTGATATTACAGCTGTTACTATTTTGACATCACTCTCGGAAGAAGACTTGTTCTCAATTGGATTTGCCAATCCTGCCTTGGAAAGCGCTGTAGCACTCGCTAAGCTGGCCGTCGATGCTGGTGCTAAGGCAATCGTCTGTTCCCCTCTTGAAATCGAGGCAATTCGAGGCGTTGTGGGAGATGAAATTAATATCATTACACCTGGCGTTCGCCCTCAATCAAGTGGTGGGAGCGATGATCAGGTGCGAACAATGACTCCATCAAAAGCTATTTCTGCTGGCTCCAATTTCCTCGTAATTGGCCGACCAATAACTGGGAAGTGGTCCGAAGGAGCGTCTGCGATGTCAGATGCAGCACGTAGTATCCTTGAAGAGATTAATAATTCTTAAGGATTTCAATGCCACTGCCACCTCCCATGTCCGCCGAAGATCGGGCTAAGGCTCTTTCTATGGCGAAGGCTGCAAGAAAAGAGCGTGCTGAGATTAAATCAAAGATTAGCTCAGGGGAGTTATCCTTTAAATCTTTCCTTGAAATATCCTCAACAAACACCGTTCTGGGGAAGATGCGAGTTGCTGAACTTTTGGAATCAGTCCCTGGTTTCGGCAAGGTGAGAGCGCAAACTCTCATGGAGAAGTTGGAAATATCGCCAACCCGCCGCGTGCAAGGATTGGGTCGCCATCAGCGTGCTCAACTTCTGAATGAATTTGCAATTCCTGATTCAACACATCGTGGTCGTTTAATTGTTCTTTCAGGACCAGGAGGCGTTGGAAAGAGCACGGTAGCTAAAGCGCTGAGAGTTGTTGACACATTCTGGGTTAGTGTTTCGGCTACTACTCGAGCTCCTCGGTTTAATGAGGTTGAAGGAGTTGATTACTACTTCTACACCGATGAGGAATTTGATCGTGCGATCGCTAAAGATGAATTCTTAGAATGGGCCGAATTTGCGGGCAATCGATATGGGACTCCAAAGCGTGCCGTCGATGCGGCGCTATCTGCTGGCAAGCATGTCCTGCTTGAAATCGAAATTGCAGGGGCCAAGCAAGTGAAGGCACATTCCCCTGAGGCTCTTCTCGTCTTCCTGGAACCTCCTTCGTGGGAGGATCTCGTGGCTCGTCTTGAGGGCAGAGGAACCGACTCTCCTGAGCGTAGAGCTGCTCGACTAGCTCTGGCTCAAGAAGAGCTCGCCGCAGCCTCATTCTTCGATACCGTGGTGGTCAATGAGCAGGTCGAGCAGGTTGTTGAGAGCCTGATAAGATTGGCCTCATCGCAGTAACCCCAGAACTTTATATTTGAAGGAGTACTCATGAGCGCACATGCAGACGGCATCACCCACCCACCTATCGATGAACTTCTCGATAAGAGCGGATCAAAGTATGCACTTGTTCTCTATGCGGCAAAGCGTGCTCGTCAGATCAATGATTACTATTCACAGCAGAATCAGGGCTTGTTTGAGTATGTAGGCCCACTTGTCGATTTCCATGTTCATGAGAAGCCTCTATCAATCGCACTTCGCGAGATTAATGAAGGCCGTCTCACATTTGAACCAACAGAACCAACAGCTTAATCCTTTCGTAATGTCTCCATCTCAACGCGAGATAGTTCTCGGAGTTGGCGGTGGAATAGCCGCATACAAGTCATGCGATCTTCTTAGACGCCTGAGAGATTTAGACTTCGCAGTCACCGTTGTTCCCACACCATCGAGTTTGAATTTTGTCGGGAAGGCAACTTGGGAGGCGCTATCTGGTCGCGAAGTGACAACGAGCGTCTGGGAATCTGTTGACCAAGTTCGCCATGTGTCGATTGCTAGACATGCAGAGGCAATTATCATCGCTCCAGCAACTGCAGATCTCATCGCTCGTATTGCTATGGGAAGAGCGGATGATCTACTCACGAATGTAGTCCTCGCGAGTACCTCTCCAATTTTGATTGTTCCTGCGATGCAT
>CALEZA010000081.1 GCA_937927965.1 uncultured Candidatus Planktophila sp. | reverse complement strand
TTGCTGCTGGGAGCTTCTTGTACTTTGCATAGCCTGTCATTGCCTCAAGGTTCTTGAAGTGTGCAATTCCTGCGCCAATCCAAAGAGCACCAAAGAAGATACGGCCGATAATAAGTAGTGCGTTCAATTCATTTCTCCTATATGTAAATCTCGCTGAATGCGAGAGGAACGGAAGAAGTATATGGGAATAGTTGAAATTTCAACTAAATTTTAGCCTACGACACGCCTGGAATAAGGGAAAAGGGGCGTATCCGCTGTGGATACGCCCCTTTTCCTTACTTATGAGCTGCGATTAGCCGACCTTTGTAGTGCGGCCATCTGCTGCTGGAACTGTGATCGGTGTGCGACCCTTCACAGCTTCAATGAAGACATCGACCAAGAGGTCGCGAACCTTCGCTGTAGCAGGTGAGAAGACACCAACATATCCATCGCCACCCTGAACTACATAGTCGAGAGTTGCGACTGTGTAGACAGTTGAATCCTTGGCGATAGGTGTTCCATCAAGCTTTGAAACAGAGACGATGCGTGAGCCAAGTGGCTTGCTGCTATCGAAGCTGAACTTAAAGCCTGAGATTTGTGGGAAGCGGCCATCTGCTGGATATGCGCCTCCTACACCGTTTTCAAGAGCCTTCCATAGAAGTGTTCCTGTGATGGTAGTGGTTGAAACTGAGTTACCGAATGGGAAGACAGTGAGTGCATCGCCAACAGTGACATCGTATGGACCTGTTGCAGATGTAGCTGGACGAACAAGTGTCTTATCCAATGGTGTGTATGTCTTCGCTGGGAAGGTATCGCGGATACCGCCACCGTTGAGGAATACGAAGTCAGTCTTGTACTTCGCACGGATTGCATCCGCTGTGAAGTTTCCAAGTGGTGTCTCACCAGAACGCTCAACTGCTGGTGAACCACCGCGTGGGAAGACTCCTGAAACTGTTCCAATCTTGACATCAAGCTTTGGTGCAAGCTGATCCTTGTACTTCTTGACAAGAGCTGCAGCTGTTGCATCAGGTGTGAGCTTTGCAGCTTCTGCCTTTGAGATGTACTCAACTGCTGATCCAAGCACTCGGTTGTTTGCTGTCTTGATGCAGACAGTTGTGCGGGTGTACTCAACACCAGCATTGCGAACTTCTGCTACGAGTGTTGATGCAGTACGGACATTTCCCTGAATTGCTGTTGAGTAAACAAGGTGGCTGTGGCCGCCGAAGATGACATCTGCGCCCTTAATCTGCTCAGCTAATTGTGGAAGGCGACCTTCTGCAACTCCGTTGAGGTTTTCAGTCCAACCTTGGTGAACGAGAGCAACGATGACCTGTGCACCCTGTGCACGAGCATCCTTGATTGCGCCGTTGATACCTGAGACGCCTGGATCAATCTTGATTGAACCTGAAGGTCCATCAAGGTTTCCAGGGAAGACCTGCTCAACAGTGCTCTCTGTATTTGAGCCGACGATGCCAATCTTCACACCATCGCGAGTCACGATTGTGTATGGCTTAGCGGACTTTGAACCAGATGCGAGATCCTTGAGTGAGCTGTAGTTTGAAACAACCCACTGGAAATCTGATGCGCCAATAACTTTCTGAACATGTGCAATTGGGCGGTCATGCTCATGGTTACCAAATGTGGATGCATCGAGCTTGAGAAGGTTGAGACCTTCAATTGTTGGAAGTTCTTCAAATGCTGAAGAAATCTGTGGCGCTGCACCAATGTTGTCACCTGAAGTTACGGCAACTGTATTTGGATTGAGAACACGGTCGTTATTCCATGATGCAACCAAACCTGCAAGGCCGATGCTTGTTGATGAGACATCGATAGCTCCATGAAGATCTGAGAGCTGCAGGAACTGGATTGACTTATATGCAGTAGTAGCAGTTGCAACTGTTAGCTTTGTAGCATCAAAGCTCTTGTTTGCCTTGGCTGCTGCAGAGATTCCGTACGCATTGACTGCCTGGACAACGGGAGTAAATGTCTTCTGCCCGACAAGAACAGGAAGTGTGACAACGCTCTTTGCATTTGCAGAGACAATTACTGGACATGAGCCAGGACCTGCAGAGACGATGTAAGAGGTGATTGCTGGTGTGACTTCTGTCGATGGAGTCCAACGAACTTTGATGCCCGTTGAAGATTCATACGCCACAACATTTGTTGGCGCAGAAGGTGCTGAGTAAGTAACAGCATGTGCGATCGGTGTAAGGACTGTTGCAACGAGGGTTGCAACAGCTGCCACGCCTACTGCTAGGCGGGTGCGTGTGTAAGTGGTGTTCATGGTGCGAAATCTAGGGGGAGTAGCCACCTCCGCTAGACGCCACGCCTAGCCTTTAGGTTGCAAGGGTGTGAACTTCACCCCTTCTGAGCCTTAACTCTCAAGGCCAAGTTGAGCGTTGCCCTTGTCGGTGGGGTGGGCTATTTTTCGAACATCTGTTCGAATACTTAAGGAGCACCCATGGCAAGTGAAGTCATCCCAGCAGGAGAGGTCCTCATTGATGGACCTACTACACCTATTGAGTTCACCTTTCGCGGTCGTCGCTTTCGTATCCACTCTGTTCTCTCACGATGGTGTGAATCTGGTGGATGGTGGAATCGCGTCAGCGATGGCACCTATCGCCCTGATGATCAAGCACGAGCACTTTGGACTGTGGAGGCTGCACCCATCGGCACCCTCACCACATTTGAATTAGAGCGCGATGAAGCAACAGGTCAATGGATTGTGAGAACTATCTAGGAGATGAGCTTTATCCATCTTCGTACAACGAGTGGTTACTCCTTTAAATATGGAACTACTCAACCCCGCGACCTTGTACAACGAGCGGCCGAATTTGAGATGCATGCACTCGCACTCACTGATCGAGATTCTTTTGCGGGAGCAATTCGCTTTGCAAAGAGCTGTCTCGAATTTGGCATTGCACCAATCTTGGGAATCAATCTTCAGATTGATTTGATTAACAGTGAGGCATATGGAGTTAAAGCAGATCGAAAGAATTTTCCTCGAGTAACAATCCTTGCAGGCAGTGATGGGGGATGGCGTGATCTTCTCCATCTCTATCGTGGAATTACAACATCATCTCCTGATCGCATCCCTGTCCTTACTCTCGATATTCTAGAAAAGTTCACCCAAGATAACTCCAAGCTCTATCTTCTGCATGGCCCTGAATCACCTGTCGCAGAGGCGATATCTCTTCATCGCTTTGATATGGCCATCGATATCGTCAATCAACTCCGCCCTTACTTTGCAGATCATGCAATTGAATGCGTCTCTCATCTTGTAGGAGGAAATGGCCCTGGCTCAACAGCGCATGCTGCTCGCTCTCTTGCCTTTGCTCGCGATCACGATATCGATGCAGTTGTGACAAATGCGGTGAGGATGCTCAATCGTGAAGATGGCCCTGTTGCCGATGTTTTAGATTGTGCTCGCAAGCTAGTTCCTCTTGATAAGCGCAATATTGAGAGGCGTAATGCGGAGGCATTCTTAAAGAGCACAGGGGAGATGCGCTCTCTTGCAGCTGAGATTGCTCGCGCTGCAGGAGAGGGTTCACCGCGCCTTCTTCTCAATCTGTTTCGCCTCAACCCACAGCGCCTCCATGTCATCAAGGCTGGCGGCGTCCAGTTCAACGCCACGCCGAGGATCATCAACACCGCCACCAGCACGAGCACCGCCACCATCGCCACTGCTTCTACCGGTGCTACCAGTGGCAGCACGAGCACCGCCACCAGCATTAGCACCACCACCATCGCCACCAACATCCCGCAGCGCGAGCTGCTGACCGTGGCGCAGCGCAACAGCGATGCGCTCCAGATGCGCCTGCTCGAACTGAACCTGGGCCTGTTGCCAGACCGCGTACTGCTGCTCCCACTCGGGGCTCGGCGGGCCTTGGCGCCAGACCTTTAGGCACCGCTCCACGTACTGCTCGTGCGGGTTCGGTGGGAGGCCCAGCGTCTTCGAGAACGCCGGCCGCGCAGCGTCTTTCACCTCGTCCTCAGTCAGCATCTTG
>CALEZA010000080.1 GCA_937927965.1 uncultured Candidatus Planktophila sp. | reverse complement strand
TCCCCACGGATATACCCCTGTGGGAGGCACTGGAATAGCCCTTCGCTCTCTCGTCCAGTTGGCTATTGAGGCATCTGCCTAACCGACTGCCCACATTGCGAGAAAGTGACAAGCAAGACTGCCCTCGCGCCATGCTGAGTTAGTCATTCACCCCTGAGGGCTGGCAAGATATGGGCGTTGGATGGACTGCCCCAAAGGAGCTGTAATGTCGAATTTTGATCTTCTCATTCTCGGTGGAGGAAGCGGTGGCTATGCTGCAGCCCTTCGTGGAGCACAACTTGGACTCTCAGTTGGGTTGATCGAGCAGGACAAAGTCGGCGGAACATGTCTTCACCGTGGGTGTATTCCAACGAAGGCGCTCCTTCACGCAGGTGAGGTTGCAGATAGCGCCCGTGAATCTTCTCTCTTTGGCGTTAACGCAACTCTTAACTCAATCGATATCAATGGCGTGAACTCATATAAAGATGGAGTGATTGCAGGTCTCTATAAAGGTTTACAGGGCTTGATCAAGTCACGCAATGTGACTTATATCGAAGGTAAAGGTCGCTTGGTTAACAGCACCACGATTGAAGTCAACGGTCAGAATTACACAGGCAAGAACATCGTTCTCGCAACAGGTTCATATGCAAAGACTATTCCTGGCTTGGACATTGATGGCCAACGCGTAATCACTTCCGATCATGGAACCAAGCTCGACTACATTCCAAAGAGTGCAATTGTTCTTGGCGGTGGAGTTATTGGTTGCGAGTTTGCATCAGTATGGAAGTCATTCGGTGTTGATGTGACCATTATTGAGGGACTCAACCACCTCGTGCCATTGGAAGATGAATCTTCTTCTAAGCTCCTTGAGCGTGCCTTCCGCAAGCGCGGAATCAACTTTGAGCTCGGAATTAAATTTAAATCTCACCGCGTGAATCCAGATAGCGTGACTGTCACCCTTGAAGATGGTCGTGAGTTCACCGCAGATGTTCTTCTTGTCTCCATTGGTCGCGGTCCAGTCACAGACGGAATTGGATATCAAGAGGCTGGAATTGCCATGGATCGTGGTTATGTATTGGTTGATGACCACTGCCGCACCAATGTTCCAGGAATTTTCGCAGTCGGCGACATCATTCCGACTCTTCAACTAGCCCATGTTGGCTTCCAAGAAGGAATTCTTGTTGCAGAGACAATCGCAGGGCTCAATCCTCGTCCTATCAATTATGACGGCGTTCCTCGCGTCACCTATTCAGAGCCTGAAGTTGCATCAGTTGGACTTTCAACTAAGGTCGCAAAAGAGCGTGGCTATGATGTAGTAGAGATCGATTACAACCTTGCTGGAAACGGTAAGGCACAGATTCTTAAGACAGCTGGCTCTATTAAGCTTGTTGCTCAGAAGAATGGTCCAGTCCTTGGAGTTCACATGGTCGGTGCTCGCGTTGGTGAGCTACTAGCCGAAGCACAATTAATCTTTAACTGGGAGGCAACAGCAGATGATGTTGCCCCTCTCATCCATGCACACCCAACAATGTCCGAAGCAATGGGCGAAGCGCATCTCGCACTCGCTGGCAAGCCACTACACGCACACGGTTAATAGAGAGTTAATAAGGAGATAGAGATGACTTTTTCAGTAACCATGCCAGCACTTGGCGAATCAGTAAGCGAGGGAACTGTTACCCGTTGGCTCAAGGCCGAAGGTGATTTCGTTGCAGTTGATGAACCACTTCTCGAAGTTTCAACTGACAAAGTAGATACAGAGATTCCTTCACCTGTTGCAGGAGTTCTCCAGAAGATTGTTGTTGGAATCGATCAAACTGTTGCAGTTGGAGCAGAACTTGCAGTCATCGCAGACTCTGCTGTGGCAGCCGCACCTGCTGCGCCTGCCGCACAAACACCTCCACCTCCAGTTGTTCAAACTCCAGCTGCACCAACTCCTCCACCAGCTCCAGCTGCACCCGCTCCTGCGGCACCAGCTCCAGCTGCTCCATCGTCCTCAGGCACCGTAATCACTATGCCTGCATTGGGTGAGTCAGTAAGTGAAGGAACAGTAACTCGTTGGCTTAAGAGCGTAGGCGATCAAGTAGCAGTAGATGAGGCTCTCCTTGAGGTTTCAACTGACAAGGTAGATACAGAAATCCCTTCACCCGTTGCAGGAACACTGCTGGCAATTGATGTGCCAGTAGATACAACAGTTCCTGTTGGTGCTCGTCTTGCACTCATTGGATCATCTTCTGGTGCGGCAGCTCCTGCGGCACCTACACCTCCACCAGCTGCAGCACCTGCGGCTCCTGTTGCACCAGCACCTGTTGCATCAGCCCCTGTAGTCGCAGCTCCTGTAGTCGCAGCCCCTGTTGCACAAGCACCTGTTGCACCAAGTGCGCCAGTGTCACAGCCTGCAGATGCTTATGTAACTCCAATCGTTCGCAAGCTCGCCAATGATTTGGGTGTCAACCTTGCAACAGTTCGTGGAACTGGAATTGGCGGACGAATTCGCCGTGAAGATGTTGTAGCAGCAGCACCTGTTGCGCCAACTCCATCACAGAGTTCTTCAGCTCCTGCAGCACCTGCAGTAACTAAGGCAGCAGCACCTGTTGCAGCTTCACCTCTACGAGGAACAACGGTGACAATGTCACGACTTCGCAAGGTAATCGCAGCTCGCATGGTTGAATCACTTCAAGTGTCAGCACAGTTAACAACAGTTATCGAAGTAGATGTAACAAAGATTGCTCGCCTTCGTGATCGGGCAAAGGCATCATTTGAAGCGCGTGAAGGTGTCAAGCTTTCATTCCTTCCATTCTTTGCTGTGGCAACATGCGAAGCACTTAAGCAGCACCCAGTATTGAATTCTTCTGTTGAAGGTGACCAGATTATTTATCACGGTGCAGAGCACCTTGGAATCGCCGTAGACACTGAGCGAGGCCTCCTCGTTCCCGTTATTCACAATGCAGGCGATCTCAACATGGGTGGAGTTGCTCGTAAGATTGCAGATCTTGCTGCTCGCACTCGTGACAATAAGGTAACTCCAGATGAGTTAGGTGGTGGAACATTTACCCTCACCAACACAGGTTCTCGTGGCGCGCTTTTTGATACACCAATTATCAATCAGCCACAGGTAGCAATCCTTGGACTTGGCGCAGTTGTGAAGCGTCCAATGGTTGTTAAGGGCGAAGATGGTGGCGAGACAATTGCTATTCGTTCGATGGTCTATCTTGGTCTTTCATATGATCATCGCGTTGTTGATGGCGCAGATGCTGCTCGTTTCCTCGTCACTCTTAAGGAGCGACTAGAAGGCGGCGCATTTGAAGCTGATTTAGGACTCTAAGTTGAGCACACCTCAGCGCATCGCAATTACGGGTGCATCAGGACTCATCGGTTCAGCTCTTGTCGGACACCTCAAAAGCGAGGGTCATACTGTGCAGCGCCTTGTGCGTCGTACTCCTGTCTCCCCTGAAGAAATTCAATGGGATCCAAAGACTGGATATGTCGATCTCGATGCCCTTCGTGGTGTGGACGCGGTAATTCACTTAGCTGGTGCTGGCGTCGGCGATAAGCGTTGGAATAAGAAGTACAAAGCTGAAATTCTTAACTCACGACTCCTTGGAACAACAGCGATTGCTCATGCCGTCAATGAAGTAAAGCCACAGGTCTTTATCTCCGCCAGTGCTATTGGTTGGTATGGTGAATCAGGTAATCGCGGTGTTATTGAAAGCGATAAGGCGGGCGATGATTTCCTCGCAGCGGTATGCCGCGAATGGGAAGCTGCGGCTGATCTCGTTGAAGGTGTTCGCACTGTAAAAATTCGCACAGGCCTTGTATTAGACCCAACTGGTGGCGCACTTGGAAAGATGTTGCCGCTCTTTAGATTTGGTCTTGGCGGCAAGATGGGTAACGGCAAGCAGTGGTGGTCATGGATCACACTTCACGATTTGATTCGAGCCATCACATTCATGCTTGAAGGCGCTATTGCAGGTCCCGTCAATCTGACAGCTCCAAACCCTGTTACCAATCAAGAATTCACATCTGCTCTGGCGCGAGCGATGCATCGCCCAGCTCTCTTTCCTGCACCCGCTATCGCTCTCAAGATTGCACTCGGCGGATTCTCATCTGAAATTTTGGGATCCAAGAAGGTCATTCCTCAGGTTCTCACCGAAGCAGGTTTTGAATGGGATTATCCACACATCACCAGTGCTTTGACCGCTCTAGTTCAGGAGTAACTGCTCAGCCGCATGGCGGCCAGATAGTAGTGCACCATTTTGCGAACCGCCCGATAGATAATCTCCACAAAGCAATATCTGCTTTGATACCTGAACCGATAATGGTTGAGGGTATTTTCCAGGTGCAAATATCGGCAACGAATTCTTAATCTCATATCGCTTCAGTGGCGTGAATTCAGATGGTGCTATCCCCCAGAATTTAGAAATCTCTTCTAACACCTTGCTATCAGAGAGATCTGTTAGCGAAGTTGATGAAATAAGTGTGTGATCTTCTGGAGCGTAGGAATCTACGACATTGCTGATGGCAAGTGAATTAACCAATGGACTATTAGTGCTGGTGACTCGAAGATTGTTAGAAGTTACAAGTCCTTTTGGAAGACTGTGATACCAGGTATAGCTACTTGCTTGAGAGCCATTCTCACTGGCTCCCAGCAGGGAAGATGCTGTCTGTGAATCGGTGGCAACAATGATCTTTCTGCCTTCAAATTCTTTCAGGCTTTCTATAGGGGAATTCAAATGGATATTTTCAATCCGAGCTGCAATAGCTTCAGAGAGAACGCCTACGCCCGCATGAGGAAGACCAGATTTTCCTACAACAAAACTTTTAATGATTTCTCGCCCGTAATTACTATCCACATTCTGCGGGGATGTCAGGAAAACACCTTGGAGAAAAGGTTTCAACAGGTTGTGATAGAAATCTCCAGCTCCCGCTCTCAGAAGTGCTTCCTCTAGCGAGATTGCATTTGCCCTTTTTGCTCCCAAGAAAATTAGAAGTGAAACCTTTTCCGAAAGTGAGCCAAGTGGACTTCTTACAGCCTGCCATGGATGAAGGCGAGGATCGCCGATTGATGAGATGCCAAAGGGGGTAACCACATCAACCGTTCTCGATGCGATGGTGAAATCAATTTCTGGGATGACCTTTAGCCGTGCGATTTCTGGATAACCCGCGTTGATCAGTTGAAATCCGCGATCAAAGATGTAGCCATCAATGTAGTCAGAGCGGACACGCCCACCTACCCCATCAGAGGCTTCGAAGAGTTCGACCTCTTCTCCCGCCTCCTGAAGGGTAAGGGCTGCACTTAGTCCTGCAAGGCCTGCTCCAATGACAACGCTAGACATTACGCAGCATCTTTAAGCTTTGAAGGCCACCAAATCTTTGGGCCAATTTCATGCACCAAAGCAGGCACAAGAATTGAGCGAACGATAATGGTGTCAAGCAAAACTCCGAATCCCACCGCAAAACCAAGTTCAGCCAGTGGGACAAGTGGAAGTAATCCAAGAACGGCAAAGGTAGCTGCAAGGACGATACCTGCAGAAGTAATGACTGCTCCAGTTACTGTCACGCCCTTGATCACTCCTGCGCGGGTGCCAAGGTTTGCAGACTCTTCACGAACACGAGTCATCAAGAAGATGTTGTAATCAATTCCGAGTGCAACGAGGAAGATGAATGCAAAGAGTGGGAATGAGTTATCTCCGCCTGCAAAACCAAATACATGGTTGAAGACGAGAGCACACACACCAAGCGTTGCAAAGTATGAGAGGACAACGGTTCCAAGAAGAACGATTGCGCTGATAATGCTTCGTAGAAGAAGACCCAAGATAATCGTGATTACAAAGAGGATGATTGGAATAATCGTCTTGTTATCGCGATCATTGGCAGTGCGAACATCGTAATAAACCGCGCTTGTTCCTCCGACCAGTGAAGTTGGATCAGCCTCATGTGCTGCAGCTCTGATGCCAGGAATATCTTCACCAGCTTCAACGCTATCTGGGGCCTTATCCAGTGTCACATTGATAATAACTTTGCCGCCAACAGACTTCACATTCTGAGTCATTGGATCAACAGCATATGCAACTTCTGTTACGCCCTTAGCGTTAGAAACTGCTGCAATCACAGCATCTGCCTTAGCAGCTGACGCCACGATTTGAGTTGGATCTCCTTCACCACCTGGGAAGTGCTTGACCAAAAGCTTCTGTCCCACAACTGACTCTGGATTTCCAGTGAAAGAATCGATAGTTCCTAGTCCATCTGCCTTCAATGTGGTTGATGCGAAAGCAAAGAGGAGAAGGATCGAGCCTGTGATAACCCAAGACTTTCGTGGGTTACGGCCAATTGCTCCTGCAACCTTTGACCATGGACCGCTCATCACATGATCATCACCATCGTTATGAGGCTTACGAGGCCAGAAGATCCAGCGGCCAAAGAGGAGCAAGAGCGCTGGAAGAAGAGTCAAAATGGTAATAACGGAGACGACGATACCGATTGCACCAATGGGACCAAGTCCTGCTGTGTTGGTGAGTTGACTAAAGAGAAGCATCATCAATGAGATCGCAACTGTGGAACCAGAGGCAAGAATTGGCTCCCATACACCTTTATAGGCAGTACGCATGGCATCAAATCGAGATTCATGATGATGAAGCTCTTCACGATATCGAGCAATGAGAAGGAGTGCGTAATCCGTTGCAGCTCCCACAACCAGCACAGAGAGAATTCCTTGAGATTGACCATCGACATCAATGATGTCTTTCTTTGCGAGGAGATAAACGATTCCTCCTGCAGTGGAGAGTGCAAAGAGAGCTGACAGAAGTGGGATGACCCACAAGAATGGCGAGCGATAAACAACAATCAAGATGATTGCCACCACGCCAAGTGTGGTTAAGAGCAAACTAGAATCGAGAGTTTCAAATGCACCAAAAAGATCTCCCAAAAGTCCACCAGGACCTGTCACATAAGGAGTAAGCCCTTCTAAACCAGGAACGCTCTTGGCATCTTCACGCAAGGCCTCAACGACTGCAGGAAGCACTGGTTTCTCATTTGGAAGAAGTTCTGCAATCGAATTTCCATCAAGAGGAACATTAACGAGAATTGCCTGTCCATCTTGTGATGGGAATGCGGTAATCGGCTGGCCCGCAAGAAGATACTCACCGAGTGTTGCATCAGTGCCATCAAGTGTCAGAGCACCAATAGATGGAAGGTGAGCGTTGACCGCCGCTATCGCCTCAGGTGTTGCTTTGCCTTCATAGAAAACAAAGGTGGGAAAGGCAAAGGTTGACCCGTCTGAGAACTTCTCTATCTCTTCAGCTGCAAGGGTGGCTTCGGCACCCTTAGGAAGGAATGAGGAATTGTTGTTCTCCTGGACAGAAGAGAGCTTGCCAAAGAGTGGGCCGAAGATGCCTGTGATCATGAACCAGGCAATTACGACCAAAACGGCAAGGGCAACGGGCTTTTTGTTCTTAATTAGCATGGGGGCAAGTCTACCTTTAGGCTATGGCTGTGCCCGTGCTCAACACCACTCCCCTCGCGTTAAAGCGAAGTGGTCTCCTCGATTATGAAGAGGCGCTAGCTATTCAGAGAAATCTTCACGCAAAGATTTCAGTGGGAGAAGAACCAAACACCCTTCTTTTACTTGAACACCCTTCCACATACACCGCAGGTAAACGCACTCTCGCTGATGAAAGACCCCTTAACGGCTCGCCCGTCATCGATGTTGATAGAGGCGGAAAGATCACCTGGCATGGTTTGGGTCAAATTGTTGGTTATCCAATTATTCGTCTAGCAAAGCCAACTGAGCTCGTGGGATTTGTCCGGGAAATCGAATCAGCACTTATTGCAACTTGTCGTGAATTAGGGCTTTCGACAACCCGCGTTGAGGGACGCTCTGGTGTCTGGGTTGTCGACGAGAAAGGTGAACGCAAGATTGCCGCGATAGGCATTCGAGTCGCCAGTGGAGTGACAATGCATGGATTTGCTCTCAATGTTGCACCCAATCTCGATGCATTTGAGGCCATTATCCCGTGTGGTATCAGTGATGCCTCTGTCACTTCGCTTGAGATCGAACTCGGCCGTAGTATTAGCGTTGCAGAAGTTCTACCCGTAGTTGAAAAGTTTATGTATGAGTCGCTAGCGAAGGTGAGTAGATGACAACACATCCAGAGGATCGTAAATTGTTGCGCATCGAAGCTCGCAATGCTCAAACACCCATTGAGAGAAAACCTGAGTGGATTAAGACGCGTGCCAATATGGGCCCGGAATACACCCGTCTGCGCACCCTGGTTAAGAGCGAAGGCCTTCACACTGTCTGCCAAGAAGCAGCATGTCCGAATATTTTTGAGTGTTGGGAAGATAAGGAAGCGACCTTCCTCATCGGAGGCGAACGTTGTACTCGTCGATGCGATTTCTGCAACATCGATACCGGAAAGCCCCTACCAATCGATCGCCAAGAGCCACGCAAGGTTGCTGAATCAGTAAAGACAATGGGTCTGAAGTACGCAACGATTACAGGTGTTACGCGCGATGATCTTGAAGATGAAGGTGCTTGGCTCTATGCCGAGACGATCCGCAAGGTTCACGAAATTAATCCTGGTTGCGGAGTTGAGATGTTGGCTCCGGACTTTAGTGGAAACCCCGATCTTCTCAATCAAGTATTTGATGCAGCGCCAGAAGTCTTTGCGCATAATCTCGAGACTGTTCCACGAATTTTTAAAACGATCCGTCCAGCATTCACATATGAGCGCTCACTCAATGTCATCACTCAAGCTCGTGATTATGGATTGATTACAAAATCCAACTTGATTCTAGGTTTGGGTGAAACTCGTGAAGAGATTTCACAAGCCCTTATTGATCTCCATGCAGCAGGTTGTGACCTGATCACCATCACTCAATATCTGCGTCCGACGATGAAACATCATCCGGTGGAGCGATGGGTTAAACCAGAAGAGTTCGTCGAGCTTGCGCAAGAAGCAACTGAGGTCGGATTCTTGGGTGTTATGAGCGGCCCGTTGGTGCGTAGCAGCTATCGTGCAGGACGCCTCTACCGTCAGGCAATGGAATCCAAGGCGCAAGCAGGAAGCAAGTAACGTGGCGGATCTGGTCTATCCCCCAGTCGTAGTTGCTTTAAAAACTTTCTGGAAATATCTCGGCCTAAAATTTGATTTCAAGGGTGATGAGAATATTCCCCGCACGGGTGGCGCAATTCTTGCCATGAATCACATTGGGTATCTAGATTTCGCACTTATCGGCACTGCAGCACTTCCAGTCAATAGGTATGTGCGATTTATGGCCAAGAAAGAGATATTCGACAATAAAATCGCAGGACCACTCATGCGCGGTATGCACCACATCAGTGTTGATCGCTCAAGCGGTTCGGCCTCTTTTGTAGCCGCACTCCGTGCTTTGAGGTCAGGTGAAATCATTGGAATTTTTCCGGAAGGAACAATTTCGGTAAGTTTTGAATTGAAGGAATTTAAATCAGGTGCGGTGAGATTGGCCATGGGTGCCGGTGTTCCCGTTATTCCAACAGCTGTATGGGGATCGCAACGCATTTGGACTAAAAAAGTGAAGCGAAATCTGCGACGCAATAAATTTCCAATTTCAGTGTCTTTTGGGCAACCACTCTATTTCAGCAAAGACTCCAGTGTTGATGAGGGTGAGGCGCAACTAAAGGCAGCAATGGCTGAACTTTTATTAAAGGTTCAATCAGAGTATCCAGATAGCCATGAAGGTCAGCGCTGGGCCCCTGTCCGTCTTGGTGGAACTGCCCCCGCTCCCCTAAACTAACGCTCATGTTTAAGAAGAAGAATAAAGAGCCAAAGATAAAGAAGCCACGTTTCCAAGCAATTCGTGATGCCTATTCACTAACGAAGAGCGTTAAGCCATGGATCGGAAGCCTTCTAGCGCTGATCTTTGTGGCGGTACTTGCAGCTGGAATCGGCATTGGATTTGCAGTTGGACATCCGTATTACTTTGGCTTTATCTCACTTCCGCTTGCCGCCCTCGCAGCTCTCTTTATCTTCTCTCGCATCGCACTGAGTGCAAGCTTTGCCAGCGTTGAGGGACAAATTGGTGCTGGTGCAAGTGTTTTGATGGCTATCCGCAAAGGCTGGACAACAACACCTGCGGTTGCAGTAAATAAGAATCAAGATATGGTCCATCGCAGCGTTGGCCGTGCTGGAATTGTTCTTACAGCAGAAGGCTCAATTGCTACACGCCAACTCGTTCAATCTGCCCGCAAGGATGCGGAGCGATTTGCACCCGGTGTTCCAATCTATGAAATTTGGGTGGGCGATGGTGAAGGGCAAGTCCCACTTCGCAAATTACAGAAACATGTAATGAAGTTAAAGAAATCACTCTCCGCACATCAGATGCGTGAAGTGCGAGCTCGCCTTAAGGCAGTTGGTGGAATGTCTCTACCGATTCCTAAGGGCCCAATGCCAAAGAGCGTTCGAGTTCCTAAGCGCTAAAAATCTTAACTTCTTAACGGGTCTTAACTAAAACCGTATTACTCATTCGCTCATTGATGCCGCGACCGTTGTGGTCAAAGGTAATCGCCGTAACGATCAGAACAAGTAGCACTGTGCGAATGAGGGCTTGCAGCGGAGTTGGCATCTGACCATCTGAAAAACGGACAATCTTGAGTCCTACGATGCGATGGCCTGGCGTGGCACCTCCCAGCATCGCAAAGAGCAGGTATTGAAAGAAGAAGATCAGCAAAATGACGGTTCCGGTCGATAGCCGTCCGATCTCTGCAAAGAAGCCGACTGCGATCGCGTAACACATAGCCCAGTCGATGAGCAGTCCCAACATTCGTCGGCCCTGGCTCACCCGTGGGTAGCGCGGGTCGGCTATTGGTGTCTCCATGCTGCCAAGCCTAGCCGAGACGAGGAAGGCGGGTACGGGTCAATGTGATGTAACAAGGATGTAACACGGCGATGATGCCTTTTTTACCTACTGGATCTAGGGTTAAGCCATCTCGAAGAGCCTCAGAGCCGAGCGTCTCACATCGATTACAAGAAAAATCGGAGTACTCCATGTTTAAGAATGCGCAAGAAATCTTTGCATACATCAAGAAGGAAGATGTAAAACTTGTTGATGTTCGCTTTACCGATCTTCCAGGAATTCAACATCACTTCAACGTTCCTGTTGAATCATTTGATGAAGCAGTCTTCACTGATGG
>CALEZA010000079.1 GCA_937927965.1 uncultured Candidatus Planktophila sp. | reverse complement strand
TATGGAGCGCTCCAAGGTAAGGATAAAGCGCAGACTTTAGCTGAATATGGTGAAGAGCAATTTATGCTCTGGCGGCGTTCTTATGACACGCCGCCGCCACCAATCGTTCCAGGTTCAGAATTCTCACAAGACCAAGATCCTCGTTATGCAGATCTTGGAAAAGTTTTACCTCTGACAGAATGTCTTAAAGATGTTGTTAATCGAATGATTCCTTATTGGGAGGAGTCAGTTATTCCTGACCTCAAGGCAGGCAAGACTGTTCTCATAACAGCTCACGGTAATTCTCTTCGTGCATTGGTCAAGCATTTGGATGGAATCAGTGATGAAGATATTGCTGGATTAAATATCCCAACAGGAATTCCATTGCTCTACACACTGAACTCTAATTTCACACCAAAAGTTAAAGGTGGAGAGTATTTAGATCCAGCAGCTGCAGCTGAAGCGATTCAAGCAGTCGCAAATCAGGGAAAGAAGAAGTAGTTACTTCTTAATTCTTCTCTGCGTACTCGCCTGTAACAAGGAAGTAGACGCGGCGTGAGACTGAGACTGTGTGATCTGCACAGCGTTCGTAGTAACGACCCAAGAGAGTCATGTCGATTGCTGTTTCAATTCCATGTGACCACTTGTCATCGAGAAGAGCTTCAAAGAGTTTGCGATGTAACTTATCCATCTCATCATCATCACGCTCAACTTCAAGAGCAACCTGAATATCGCGGCTTTGCAGCAAGCCAGTGACCTTATTGATGAGAGCAACTGCAACATCGCCCATCGCCTGAATTGTTGGAGCAAGTTCTGCTGGGACCGCTGAATTTGGGTAACGCATGCGAGCGATGCGAGCAACATGGTGAGCAAAATCGCCCATGCGCTCAAAGTCAGCACTCATACGAAGTGAAGTGACTAGGTTACGAAGATCGCTAGCAACTGGTTGTTGACGAGCCATCACATCAAGGGTCTTGTTATCGAGCTCATGCTGAATGGCATCCACGCGATCATCATCGGCGATAACCTCTTCAGCAAGCTCAAGATTCGGTGCAAGGAGCGCCTTTGTGGCATTACCCATCGCATTGGCAACCAAAGCTGACATCTCAACGAGTGTCTGGTTGATCGAATCTAGGTCTTCATGGAAGGCGTCGCGCATGTGCAGAGAATATTAGGGTCTTGGGAAAATTGCTGGGAGTTAAGATGAACACGCCCTATCTAGAGCGTGAACAGTGGGTAAAAGGGGGAGTAGAAGCCAAAAAGCGCGTTCTCGCAATTGGCTCCAAGCCCTACGATTGCTGCATGGTCAAAGCCCTCAAAAGAAAGAGGTCACACGCGAGTGTGGAGAAGGGCTTTGCAACAAGTGAGATCCAAGAGCTTCTTGAAGCTCTCGAATTAGCCAGCGTGATCTTTGGTCCAGGTAACAGAATTGATTTCTTCTCCCAGAGCGCAGTCACTCTAGGTGTGATCCGCGACGAGAAGCTGGTGGTCGAATCTCTCCTGGATATGAATAGAAAAGCTCGTCGAACAAAATTGGATCAGACGGGACATATAGAAGTTCCTCGCGGACCAATTGGTGAAGGAACTCGAAAACTCTATGTAAAGGCTCATTACATTGAGCAATATGACTCAACCATCGCAACTTTTGCAGATGAGTCAGAGGCAGAGCGTATTGATGCGGTGCGCCGTGACTTTATCGCCAATATCTCCCATGAACTTAAGACTCCAATCAGCGCACTTCGCACATTGAGCGAAGCGGTCACAGTTGCAAGTGAAGATCCTCAACTCAATAAGTTTGCTCATATGATGCAGAGTCAAGTGGAGAGACTTTCAACTCTCGTCCAGGAGATTATTGACCTCTCCCGACTCCAGGATGCCGATCCACTCTTGGATGCCGTTCATGTCGATCTGGATGAAGCTGTCGATGAAGCTATCGACCAGTGCCAGGTTCTTGCAGGAACTCGAAATATCGAAGTCATCCGTGGACCACGAGCTGATGTGAGCGTAGTGGGAGATAGAACCCACTTGATTATGGCATTTCACAACCTCATTGAAAATGGCATTAACTACAGCCCAGATCGCACGCGAGTAACAGTCAACACCAATGTCAATAGTGGAATCGTTGAGATAATTGTCGTAGATCAAGGAATTGGAATATCAGAGTCAGACCAAGTCCGCATCTTTGAACGCTTCTATCGCGTTGATGATGCTCGCTCTCGTGAGACAGGTGGAACTGGGCTAGGACTTTCTATTGTGAAACATGTAATTGGAAATCACGGCGGGGATATTTCTGTGTGGAGCTCAGCAGGAGTTGGTAGTACTTTCACAATTCGTCTGCCTATTGCAGATGAATTCAACGAAGAAGGAAGCAACTAATGGCGAAAATTCTTGTTGTAGAAGATGAAGAATCGCTCGCAGAGGCAATTTCATTCCTCTTAAGCAAAGAGGGTTTTGAAGTAGAGATGGCAGCAACGGGCCCTGCAGCAATAGAAGCCTTTGATAAGGCGGGGGCAGATCTCATCCTCCTAGATCTAATGTTGCCTGGACTTTCTGGTACAGAGGTCTGTCGACAGATCCGCACTAAATCTGCTGTGCCAATCATTATGTTGACTGCAAAAGATTCTGAAATCGACAAGGTAGTAGGTCTAGAGCTCGGTGCAGACGATTATGTAACTAAGCCTTATTCATCAAGAGAGCTGATAGCTCGTATCCGCGCCGTTCTTCGAAGAGGAGAGCTCCTTGACTCCACCGTTGAGGTTGGGGTGCTTACTGTTGGTCCTGTCCGCTTGGATATTGATCGCCACATTATTAGTGTCAATGGTTCTCCGATATCACTTCCACTCAAAGAGTTCGAACTCCTTGAGTTCTTAATGCGTAACTCAGGTCGAGTACTTACCCGCATGCAACTTATCGATCGGGTGTGGGGCAGTGACTATGTGGGAGATACAAAGACTTTAGATGTTCACATCAAGCGCTTACGAGCCAAGATCGAGACCGATCCCGCTAACCCTGAACTTATTCAGACTGTTCGCGGTATGGGTTACAAGATGGAGCGCACAGAAGGCTAAAACTGAAGGAAATTTCGAAATCGTTATAGGAAGAACCCTATAAAACTGAGAGATTCCTGAGTAACCTCATCTCTGTGAATCCCACCGTAGCGATTTCAATTAAAGGCCTCTCTCGCACCTTTGGTGAGGTGCGAGCTGTGGCAAATATCGACCTTGATATCTACGAAGGAGAGTTTCTTACACTTCTTGGTCCTTCAGGTTCTGGCAAGACAACAGTTCTACGAATGATTGCCGGTTTTGAAAAGCCAGATTCGGGAGTCATCCTTCTAGGCAATAAAGATGTTGCCCAACTTCCACCATATGATCGCGATATCAACACTGTTTTTCAAGATTATGCCCTCTTTCCTCATATGGATGTAATCACCAATATTGAATATGGGTTGCGTGTTAAAGGTGTTGAGAAATCAGAGAGAAGAAGTAGAGCGCTAGAAGCCCTCAAGCAAGTGCGGTTAGAAGGATATGAGAACCGCAAACCATCTCAACTCTCAGGAGGCCAGCGTCAGAGAGTTGCCCTTGCTCGAGCTTTAGTAAATCGCCCAGCTGTATTACTTTTGGATGAACCTCTGGGAGCTCTCGATCTTAAGTTACGCGAACAGATGCAGCTTGAATTGAAAGAGCTCCAACGCGAAGTCGGTATTACTTTCATCTTCGTTACTCACGATCAAGAGGAAGCGCTCACTATGAGCGATCGCATCGCAGTCTTTAAC
>CALEZA010000078.1 GCA_937927965.1 uncultured Candidatus Planktophila sp. | reverse complement strand
TGGGTTACACCTGTTACACCCACCCAGAGATTGAGTTCTTCCTCTTTAAGTCACAACCAGAGAAGGGAACTCCTCCTGTTCCTGTTGATCAAGGTGGCTACTTTGATCACACACCAGCTGTTGTGGGCCACGACTTCCGTCGTCAGGCAATTACTCTCCTTGAGGCAATGGGAGTATCTGTTGAATTTAGCCACCATGAAGGTGCACCTGGCCAGCAGGAGATTGATCTTCGGTATGCAGATGCGCTCAGCACTGCAGATAACATCATGACATTTCGCCATGTGATTAAAGAGGTTGCACTAGAACAAGGCTTCTACGCATCCTTTATGCCAAAACCATTTACTGATCATCCAGGATCTGGCATGCACACCCATGTCTCTCTATTTGAAGGGGAGAAGAATGCATTCTTTGATCCAAGCGCAGAGCTCAACCTCTCAGAGGTGGGACGCCAATTCGTCGCAGGTATTTTGAAACATGCTTCAGAGATCACCGCTGTCACCAATCAGTGGGTCAACTCCTATAAGCGACTTCAGGGTGGAGGAGAGGCGCCAGCGCTTATTAACTGGGGCCATAATGATCGCGGAGCACTCGTGCGTATTCCTATGTATAAACCAAATAAAGAGAACTCCACACGCATTGAGTTCCGCTCTCCAGATTCTGCCTGCAACCCATATCTTGCATTTGCAGTCATGATTGCAGCAGGTTTGAAGGGAATTGAAGGCAAGTACCTTCTCGAACCATCCTCTGATTCAGCTCATCTTCCTGCAAATCTTGAAGAGGCGATTGCAATTATGGAAACAAGTGATCTCGTGAGAGAAACTCTCGGTGAGCATGTCTTTGAATATGTCCTGCGAAATAAACGAGCTGAATGGCTTGATTATCGCCGCCAAGTGAGCCAATTTGAATTGGATAGATATTTACCCGTCCTCTAATCAATAGCTTCAGATATTCTCATTCCATGGCACACCTTCGAATCATTGATGATCGGGTAAAACTCGAACTTTCCTTCTGGGAATCTCTAGGAGCTTTTCATTCATCTCCGCAGGTGGGCATTGAAGATGTCAGCTCTATTCAGGTTGTAGAAAATCCTTGGACAAACCAAGTGCTCAAAGGCGTGAGAGCCCCTGGTACTGGATTTCCATATCTCGTACTTCTGGGAACGATGAGATATGTGAAGGGTAAAGATTTTTGCGCCTTCTATAAGCGGCGTCCATGTGCTGTGCTCTCACTCTCTCAAGGACCTTTCAAGCGTTGGATTGTAGAAATTAAGGATATGAATGAGATTGATGCACTGAAGAAAGTCATCAATCCATGAGTCTAAAAATTCAGATGCGTGAGCTCATCTATGAGGATGAGAAAGATGTTGCTCGAATTCATCAGGTGATGAAGGAGAGAGATGGATTCACTTTTCTCTTAAGCGACTATATTCAAGGTGAAGATTTCGCTGGATACCTTCCACGAGTAGCCGCCTACAAAGATCAAAATACAGTCCCTGAAGGCAAGGTGGTTTCCACTTTTCTTGTCGCAGTCATTGAAGGCAAGATTGCTGGGCGCCTTTCCATCCGTCACACCCTCAATGAATTCCTTGCAACAACGGGTGGCCATATTGGCTATGGAGTTGCCCCTGAATTTCGCGGACAAGGTGTTGCCACCTATATGTTGCGATATGGCATTGAGTTCTTGAAAGACCTTGGTAACGAACGGGTATTCATCTCCTGTCTTACCGACAATGACCACTCTCGGCGCACCATCGAAAAGTGCGGGGGAGAGTTTGCGGCAATTGTGACCGATCCCGTTAATGGCAAGGATTACCGCACATATTGGATTCCGACTGGCCTGTAGTTGGGAGCGAAAAGTACTCAATCCTCTTGTAGCGTGTGGGTATGAGTAAAGAAGTCACCACCCAGAAGTTGCGTCGATCCAATCTCATCGCAGGTGTACTCCACCTGGCTCAGATGGCTCTTGTCTTAGCTCTTGCTAATGACTTTACCCTTCCGATTGTTGCTCGCTATATGGCAGGACCTCCAGGATCTACCTTCACAGATCCCATCGTTCTCCTGAATGCCCCAATAGGAATCACTGTCGCAATCTTTTTAGGGCTCTCTGCCTTCTTCCATTTTCTCGTTGCATCACCGCAATTCTTCCCACGCTATGCAGCGGGAATTCAATCTCAACGCAACTTCTTCCGCTGGGTTGAGTACTCCATTAGCTCTTCCGTAATGATCGTCCTTATTGCTCTCATCACAGGCGTTTCCGATGTAACAGCAATCGTTGCTCTCTTTGGAGTTAACGCTTCTATGATTTTATTTGGATGGCTCCAGGAGAAGTATGAAAACCCTGGAACAGGTGGATGGCTTCCATTTATCTTTGGGTGTATTGCTGGAATTGTTCCTTGGCTTGGAATTCTCTTCTATGTCTTGAGTATCGGTGGTCCATCAGATACAGCAGCGCCTGCATTTGTCTATGGAATTGTGATCTCACTCTTTGCCCTCTTCAACTCATTTGCACTCGTGCAGTGGCTTCAATACAAGAAGGTGGGAAAGTGGAGCGATTACATCAGAGGTGAGAAGACATACATCACGCTCTCATTGGTGGCTAAATCAGCTCTTGCCTGGCAGATTTTTGCATCGACCCTTGTTCCCTAATGGTTGATCGCCGTCGAGGTTAACTCTGCCACCGCTCGAATAGAGCGTGCCATCTGCTCGAGAGCTTTGATTGCGCACCTTCCATCCTGCAACTCTGTACTCTTCAGGAAGAGACGGGTCTACTTTATTGACTCGGAGATAAATCCTTCCACTTCTCTTTAAGTATTCGGCAACTAGCGTTCCTACGAAGGGCAAGCGATCAGATTTCAGAACTAAAGCACTTATTCCGTGGAGAGTAGTTTCTACCCTGTATTCGCCGGGAATATCGCGAACGAAGCCGTAAGGGATAGAAGCTAAAGCCTCAGCACTTGAGAGGCGCAAATTGTGTAGTTTCACCGCTTCTCCCATTTGTGAGTTGATGCTTAGACCTAATAGTGTATTTTGCAAGCGGTGTACCTTTCTTCCACATACATTTCATGGAGATACTGATAGTAACCAGACCTACGGCCTTTCTAGATACAGTCTTTTCTTCAATGATTCCTCCGTACTCGCGAACCAGGGTTGATGAGACAAGGACTCCTTGTCCTGGGCAAACTGTCCGAGCTACGACATTAACTCTCCCTGGAGCATGGCCCGAAAGGTGAGGTTTATCTGATCGCCCATAGCACTCGTTAGGAAATGTGATGCGATCCTTAATATCTGTGTAAACAGGCGGTTCGCCATATGCGGCGAATCTGGCTTGCAAGCAATCCTAAAGTGAGAGTAATTGTGAAAATCTTCTTTATTCGAAATCCTTCCTTGTGAGATTCGGAGAAAGATTTCACTGAGAAATGAACAATGGAATCAGGTACCCCCTGAGAAATAGAAGGGATTGGCATCTTCCCCCCTTCAGGCTAGGATTGCACCACTATGAAGCTCCGCGGACTCCTCCTTATCCGCCGTAGCGAGGCCTAAGAGTCGGTCTCCTCGCTGCGGAGTTTGGTGTTGCCGACACAAACCAGCAGCCAAACTACCTAGGAGCAGAAGAATGAATTTCCCCCAACAAACACCATCGAAGATGCCTGTGCATCGCTACTCATCATTTATTCCAGTTGAGCTTTCAGATCGCACATGGCCAGATAAAAAGATAACTCGCGCACCTCAGTGGTCTTCTGTTGATCTTCGTGATGGCAATCAAGCACTTATTGACCCCATGGATACTCCTCGCAAGCTAGCGATGTTTAAGCTCCTTGTTGCGATGGGCTATAAAGAGATTGAGGTGGGTTTTCCATCTGCTTCCCAGACAGATTTTGATTTTGTCCGCAAGATTATCGATGAAGGTTTGATTCCAGATGATGTCATCATCCAGGTTCTCACCCAAGCACGCGAACCGCTTATTCGCCGCACCTATGAGGCGATCGCAGGCTCTAAGCAGGCAATCATCCACCTCTATAACTCCACTTCAACACTTCAGCGCCGTGTTGTCTTTGGTCTGGATAAAGAGGGCATTAAAAAGATTGCAACAGATGGTGCTCAACTCTGCCTTGATTTAATGGCAACAGTTCCTGAGACAAAGATTTCATTTGAGTACTCACCAGAGTCCTACACAGGAACTGAACTTGAGTTCGCTGTTGAGGTCTGTAATGCAGTCAACGATATTTGGAAGCCAACACCACAGTGGAAGACCATTATGAATCTTCCTGCGACAGTGGAAATGGCAACTCCTAATGTCTATGCAGATTCCATTGAGTGGATGTGTCGCAACCTCAACAATCGTAACTCAGTAATCGTCTCACTCCATCCTCATAACGATCGTGGCACTGGAGTTGCAGCTGCAGAACTTGGTTATCTTGCAGGTGCAGATCGCATTGAAGGCACTCTCTTTGGTAATGGTGAGCGCACAGGAAATGTCTGCCTTGTCACTCTCGGTATGAACCTTGTGGCTCACGGCGTTGATCCTCATATTAATTTCAGCGATATCGATGAAATTCGCAGAACTGTGGAATATGCCAATCAATTGAAGGTGCCTGAGCGCCATCCTTATGGAGGAGATCTCGTCTTCACAGCATTTTCAGGTTCACACCAAGATGCTATTAAGAAGGGCTTTGAGCACTTAGAGCGAGATGCTAAAGCTGCAGGTGTGGAGGTTGATCAACACACATGGGCAGTTCCATATCTTCCTATCGATCCCAAAGATATTGGTCGCTCATATGAGGCAGTAATTCGCGTGAACTCACAATCTGGAAAGGGTGGCGTTGCATACCTTCTCAAGACCGAGCATCACTTAGATCTTCCTCGTCGCCAGCAAATTGAGTTCTCCAAGATTGTTCAGCAGAAGACAGATCATGAAGGTGGCGAAGTCACTGCAGATCAGCTCTGGGAAATCTTTGAAGATGAATACCTTCCAACAGATTCTGCTCCATGGGGTCGATTCCGTTTAAAGGGACTTTCTCAAAAATCTGAGATGAATCAAGATGTGCAATTGACCGTTCAGATCACAGATCGCGGTGAACCAGTTGAGCTTGCAGGTGTTGGAAATGGTCCAATCGCGGCTTTCTGCAACATTCTCACCAACTATGGCGTTGATGTTCGAGTTCTGGATTTCCACGAGCACGCGCTCTCAGCAGGTGGAGATGCTTCCGCTGCCGCATATCTAGAGTGTGCTATTGGGGGAGAAGTCTTCTGGGGCGTTGGAATTGACCCAAATACGACTACTGCCTCACTCAAGGCGGTCGTGTCTGCAATCAATCGCGCTATTCGCTAACTACCCTTAGCGCCGTGAGCGCCTTATATCGAGATGAAGCAATCATCTTGCGTACCCAGAAACTGGGAGAGGCAGATCGCATCATCACCATGCTCACCAAAGAGCATGGTCGAGTCAGAGGCGTTGCTAAAGGTGTTCGCCGAACTATGTCTAAGTTCGGTGCCCGATTAGAACCTGGAAGCCATGTAGATATTCAACTTCACACAGGTCGCACCTTCGACACCATCACTCAGGTGGAAGCGATTATGAATTATGGCGAGGCAATCTCTGATGATTATCAGCGGTGGACAATCGCACACGCAATTCTTGAAACAGCAGAGCGCTTCTCACCTCACGAGCAAGAGCCTGCCCCGCAAGAGTTTGCTCTTGTTGTGGGTGGAATGAGAGCTCTTGCTGAGAATCGATATGACTCATCCTTAATTCTTGATGCATTCCTTTTGAGATCTCTCTCTATTGGCGGATATGCACCATCACTATCTACATGTTCTCGATGTGAAAAAGCTGGACCACATCGTTACTTCTCACTCGTAGGTGGTGGCTCAGTCTGTGCTGAGTGCCGCCCTTCAGCGTCTGCTACTCCCGCACCTGAAACTCTTTCTCTCATGGAGGCGCTCCTGACATCCGACTGGGAGAGTGCAACGGCAAGTGAACTTCGCCATCGCAGAGAGGCTAGCGGTCTGATTGCTGCCTATCTACAATGGCACCTTGAGCGCGGGCTACGCAGTTTGCCGATGGTGGAGAGAGCATGAGTAAGAAGATCGAAATTCCACACCACATAGCTGTGGTCATGGACGGCAATGGTCGCTGGGCTAAACAGCGTGGACTTCCACGCACTGCAGGTCATGAAGCAGGCGAGCGAGTTCTCTTTGAGTTAGTTGAAGCTGCAATGGATTTTGGCGTGAAGGAGATGAGCGCATATGCCTTCTCCACAGAGAATTGGAAACGCTCTCCTGAAGAAGTGAAGTTTCTTATGGGCTATAGCCGTCAATCACTTCGCAGCCGCCGCGATCGACTCCATGAGCTAGGAGTCAAAGTCAATTGGGTGGGTCGCCCACAAAGGCTATGGAAGTCAGTCATTGAAGAGCTTGAAGAGGCAGAAGAGCTCACAGCTAAAAATAAGAAGTTCACTCTCAATATGTGTGTGAACTATGGAGGGCGTGCTGAAATCATCGATGCCGCAGCAGAGCTTGCGCGTGATGTGAAGCGTGGCAAGGTTAAAGCAGATGCCATCACAGAGAAAACTTTTGAGAAGTACCTCTACTCACCCAAGATGAGCGATGTCGATTTATTTCTGCGATCCTCTGGCGAGCAGCGCACAAGTAACTTCTTACCTTGGCAGGCCACATATGCAGAGTTTGTCTTTATGGATGTGCTCTGGCCAGATATGACTAAAGAGCTTCTCTGGAAAGCGATTGAAGAGTATTCAGAGCGTGATAGAAGATTTGGAAAAGCTTAGATTTAGCATTTAGAGCAGAGACCGAAGATCTCTGCTGTGTGGCCGATATCCCGAAAGCCGTGTTCTTGAGCCATGGACTTTGCCCATTTCTCGATGGCACCGCCTTCGATTTCAACTGTCTCACCACAACTCTTACAGACCAAATGGTGGTGGTGCGCCTCACCGCATAATCTATAGATCGCCTCGCCATCATCACGACGGAGAACATCAACAATTTTATCTTTCACTAAACTCTGAAGCGATCGATAGACGGTGGTCAGACCGATGCTCTCTCCGTCTCGCTGCATCAAGCGATAGACCTCTTGAGCGCTGGCAAATCCGCCAGCTCTTTCAAGGGTGCTGAGCACTCGAGAGTTAGATCGCGACACTCTTAACCCATTCCATGCAAGAAGGCCACCAGCGCCCACATCACTGACACACCCAGGATTGTTGCAAGGATTGTGTATCGAGATGAGTGTCGTGAATGTGCTTCAGGAAGAATGTGCGAAGTTGCAAGATAGATAACGATTCCCGCAAAGAGTGCAAGATATGTGGCAACAAGATTTTCACTGAGAGCAATAGATGTTCCAAGGACTGCTCCAGAGATTCGAGCAATTCCATCAACTGCAAGCAGCCATATTCCACGCTTTCCCCAAGCACCGCTCTTAATCAAGAATGAAACAGTGTTGAGTCCATCGCTAAATGCATGGACAAGAAGTGCGATAAAGACTGCAAGCCCCAACTGGTTACTCACTTCGAAAGCAACTCCGAGTGCTAAGCCATCGAGGAAGACATGTCCTCCCATAGCAAGTGCTCCAAGAGATCCTGCGATATTCGATGAGTGGCTATGGTCATGGCCGTAATCTGATTCGGCTGGCTCGTGTGAGCCGAAGATTTGTTCGTAGAAATGCAGAAGTAGAAATCCTGCAATGAGTGCGATTGAGACAACAGGGGCGTGGAGAAACTCTGAGGTGCCCATCTCAAAAACTTCTGGAAGGAGATCAAAGGCAACAAGCCCTAAGAGAAGTCCAGCTGAAAGACCTAGAACGAGGTGGAGGTGATCTTTTGATTTGATAGCGATATATCCACCTGCAGTTGTGGCCACAGCTGTGAGGGCAGCGAGCGCGATAGCGATATTCATAGGGGGAGAGTATCAGAAATGAAAATGATTTTCATTTCCAACCATCACCCCATAGGCTTGGGCCATGATCGCAGTGGCCAGATTTAGCGTTGGAACTGGAGAAGATATCCATCCCCAGCTTGCTCGAGCCTATGAAATTTTCGCCGCTTGCGATGGATTCCTATATGGCGAATTTGGACAAAACTTCGATGACCGCTCACTGTGGACGCTGGTTACTCACTGGAAAAATGTGGGCTCCTATCGCAGGGCGCTCAGCTCAATGGCGGTAAAGATGGAAGTAGTTCCTTTGCTTGCTCGCGCTATTGATGAGCCAGGGGCATATTCACAAGATTTGTGAAACAGGGATGTAGGTTTTTTCCGTCGCTAGTTATCCTTTGTGCCATGAGACTGAAGGCAGCAAGGGCATACATGGCCTTGAGCGCAGTTCTTGCCTCACTCTTAGTCTCAATTCCATCAAGCTGGGCTGGTTATTCTTTTACATCGCATACCTTCACGCCGTGTGGAGCGACTGGAAAATTAGGTCCAACGCAAGCAAATTGCAGAGCTGCCTATACAACCACTTGGGATGAATCAGATGCCAACTTCACTGTCGCATCTGGAATTCAGTTATGGGTTGTGCCTGCTACTGCCACTTACAGAATTACAGCAGTTGGCGCAAAGGGCGGTAACACGACAGATTCACAAGGTGGTGCTGGAGCATCGATGCGAGGAGATTTTCAACTCACAGAAGGTGCAACTATCAAAATCTTAGTTGGGCAAGTTGGTTTGAATGACCTCTCCTCTGGATCTGGTGGCGGAGGAGGCGGATCATTTGTAGTCACTTCAACAAATACTCCACTCATTATTGCTGGCGGTGGCGGTGGCGCTGCCGACGGCACCTCTCTCATTAACAGAAACGGAATGGATGCAACCACCTCGACATCTGGAACGGCGGCTCGAGATGGCTTTGCCGCTGGTGGAACTTCTGGCGCTGGTGGATCATCGGGAGATAGTGGAGCTCCTTCAACTTATATTTATAGTGGCGGTGGTGGCGGTGGCTTCACAGGAAATGGCGGTGACACTGTTCAACAAGGAGTTGTGAGGACAGGTTCAGGTGGTTACTCATTTACAAATGGTGGCGCTGGTGGAAATGCATATAACGGATGGTCATACGGTGGTGATGGAGGATTTGGCGGTGGCTCAGCAGGATCATGGGGCGCCTCTGGCGGTGGAGGTTACTCTGGTGGCGCTGGTGATCGCTCTGTAGGTAGCAGCGGAGATAAAGAGGGCGGTGGCGGAGGTGGCTCCTATAACAGTGGTGCCAACCCTGTAAACACATCTGGTGCAAATACAGGTGCTGGATATGTCACGATTGCAATTCTCATCACCTCAACTTCTACATCTTTAGCTGTTGCAGGAAATGTTCGCACTGTAAACAAAGGAACATCAATTCAATTGACTGCGACCGTGGACCAACCAGGTGTCGTCACTTTTATAGCCAATGGCAAAAAAATTGGAGGATGTGTCGCACGGGTGGCGGCATCAACCACTGCAACATGTAGCTGGAAACCCACGATCCAAGGAAATGTAAGCATTTACGCTCTGCTTAAGCCCTCAAACCCCATATACACGAGCTCGCAATCGACGCCAATTACCTTAGCGATTGCGCGGCGCTCAAATACTCGTGCTTGAGTAGGCACGAATTAAGGGTAAACTTCACCCACGCTTCCTCGATAGCTTAATCGTCGAAGAGGCGCCGACAGCCAGCCGGAGCTTCAACCAGATTCTCCGGCTCACACAGCGGATGGAGTCCACAGATGGCCGTAGATCGCCTAGAAAATATCGTTTCTCTCTCAAAGCGTCGCGGCTTTGTCTTTCCCTCATCTGAAATTTATGGAGGCCTCCGTGCTTCTTGGGATTACGGACCATTGGGTGTGGAAGTAAAGAACAATGTAAAGCGCCAGTGGTGGAGGTCCATGGTTATGGGTCGCGAAGATGTCGTTGGTCTTGATTCATCTGTGATCCTTGCACGCGAAGTGTGGGAGGCATCAGGCCATGTAGCAACATTTAGTGATCCTCTAACAGAGTGCACGGCATGTCACAAGCGCTATCGCGCAGATCATCTTGAAGAACAATATGAAGCAAAGCATGGAAAGAAGCTTGCTTCCCTATCTGATATGAATTGCCCAGCGTGTGGAAATAAAGGACAGTTCACAACTCCTAAGCAGTTCTCAGGTCTTCTCAAGACATTCCTTGGACCTGTTGAAGATGAGTCAGGCCTTGCATATCTTCGTCCTGAGACAGCGCAAGGAATCTTTATTAACTTTGATCAGGTAATGACAACCTCACGCAAGAAGCCACCTTTTGGAATTGGCCAAATTGGTAAGTCATTCCGCAATGAAATTACTCCAGGAAACTTCATCTTCCGCACACGCGAATTTGAGCAGATGGAAATGGAGTTCTTTGTCGTGCCAGGAACTGATGAAGAGTGGCACAAGTATTGGATTGAAACTCGCCTCAATTGGTACAAGGATCTCGGAATTAATCCAGAGCGCCTTCGCCTCTTCGAGCACCCTAAAGAGA
>CALEZA010000077.1 GCA_937927965.1 uncultured Candidatus Planktophila sp. | reverse complement strand
ACCGATGCAGAGAGTTGTAATACTTAAAGCAAGTTGTGGTGAGAAAGTTTCAGAAATCCATCCACCGGATGCAGATCCAATTGACATAAGAGTTCCCTCAATGGTCCAGAGCCATCCCATTGCACCAGTTGGTGAACCTTGTGGTCGTACCGCTTCCATGACTTCCCAATAGAAAACCTGAATTGCTCCTCCCACAAGACCTAGGAAAGCTCCACCAATGACCATTGACCACCCTGGGTATGTAAATGCAAGCGGAAGTGAAACTATGAACCAAGCGATGTATGTCTTGCGAAGGGCACCAAGGGGAGTGGTCTTCTTCGAGACAAGTCCGCCTAAGAGGCCACCAATGATGTTGGCAATTCCCATGGCAGTAAAGATCCACGCTGTGCGATGAGGGACATCTTCAATAGTGGCAAAAGCGGGAACTGCTACATCGAATATTCCCCAACCAAATCCAATAAAACATCCTTCAACCACAAGAAGTTGGAGTGGCTTGTGGCGCCACATCCTTACCTTCACTGCGGGCTTTTCCTCAGGAATCCAATTACGACAAATCTTAGTAAGTGCCAGGGAGCCACCACCGAAGGCCATAGCAGCAGATGCCACCATCAGTGCGCTGCCTGGATGTGAAGAAAGCGCAAGTGTTGTCACAAGCACTGGACCGATCACTCCAGCTGCGCTCATCACAGAAGTGTCAACGGCATATGCAGTTCTGAGCCATTCATCTGAGACAACATCACGCCATAGTGGGCGAACAGAGAGATTGATGGGTGGAGCTGTGAGTCCAAGTAGTAGAGCAAAGAGAAGGAGGAGTGACTTATCCGAAGCGCTATTGAGTGCAAGTAACATCAGCGCATATCCAGGAACTTGAATCCGAAGTGGCCATTTCATACCGTGACGATCAATGACCATTCCACGAATACCTGCTGTTGCAGCACCTGCAGCCGCATTGACTCCTACTGCAAGACCTGCAATTGCGATGGAATTGAGCTCTTGTTCGACTTTAAAGAAGATGCCCAATCCGACCATGCCATAGGCAACTCGGGCGGGGAAGGCGCTCAGAACTAGGACCCAGACATTAGGGAATCGGAATAGTTCGATATAGCGCTTCATTGCCCTCCCATTCTACGCATGCCAAGGGGCGGATTTGCCCATAGAAAGGGCGACGCGTAGCCTTGGCCCCCGCACAACTTAATATGAACTGTCCCTACTACTTTCTATCCCTACGGAGCACCTTGACTACTCAAATTGCAATTAATGACATCGGATCAGCAGCAGATTTTCTTGCAGCAATCGAAGGCACAATCAGAAACT
>CALEZA010000076.1 GCA_937927965.1 uncultured Candidatus Planktophila sp. | reverse complement strand
CTGCTCGGATGAATAACTCTCAAGGTCATTGGTGTCCATGGCTCATTCTTACAAAAAGGAGTAGGGATGTCACTAGTGACTAGTCAATCCTGCCAGTTCATCATCTCCGCAAACTCCATCACATCCCAGGTGTAGGAGTTGCTCTGCTGTTCTGGGAGATTCTTCCCATCTTTGGAGGTGATTTCTAGGGTGCGAAGGAAATACTTTCCTTTATATCTCTCGAGATTGCTCAGCTCTACTCTCACTGGCGCCTGATGCATCGTGCCATCGGCACAATCTGGATCGCAATCATTGATGTGGAATACACCTGTGCCTATAGCTCCTAGACGCTTCCATGTGCTCCACTTAATCTGATCAACATATATGCCCGCATCAGCACAGGGCAGGACAATCTCCTCTGGGCGTTGAACTGCGCTCTCACAGTTCCATGTGAAGACTTCACCTGGGAGGTTATCGTTCCAAACTGGTGTGGAGGTTTTTGTGGGAGCTGGCTCCGGATTTGTTGGAGTACCAATAAAGATAATCGCTGCAAGTGTGGAAAGGGGCACCACACCTGCAGCGATTAATAGTGAGCGCTTAATCGACAAGACCCATAGTCTCTTCGATAGTGGAGATTCGGTTAAGAATCTTCTGCGCTTGATCATCTTTGCCTTGCGCAAAGAGCACTGCCGCTAGCTCATTATTGAGCTTGATAATTGTCTCCCAATCCTTGCGATCATCGAGAGTGATCAGCTCTAGCGCTCGCTTGAAGTGGTGTTGGGCTTGCTCATACTCCCTCAATAGGCGATGTGATTGGCCTAAGCGATATCTGGCATATGGCTCCATATCCAGACTTTCAATCACATTGCTGTAGTTGTAGTAGTGGGTCGCATGGAAGAGCGCCTCCATGCCGTTGCCGAGAGCAATATAAGACTCCGCTAAGTATTGATCACACCAATTCACATACTCTGGATTCTTATCATCTTTAAAGATTTCTCTTGCTTTGAGGAGATTAACGACTGCCTCTTCGTGGCGACCAAGCTTTTGCATGGCCATTGAGATATTGAGTGTGTCAATTCCCATTGAGTAAGCGGTGATATCTGGATCGATAAATCCTTGTGCAAGGCTGTGGCCGTTAAGGCTCTTCTCCCACTCCCCTGCCTCATACCATTCACGCGCTGATGCTCGTGTGGCACGAAGGAATCCATCGTTATCGTCATTGGATGCATACAGTGATGCAATCAATTCAAATGTCTCTGCAGCCTCTGCGCTCTGATTGAGATTGCTCAAACAGAAAGCTTTGCCTTCATACAAGTGGATAAGCTCTCTCGTGTAGAGATCTCGCCCTAACTCGTCATAGATATCAATTGATGTATCAATCAATTGAAGGCACTCTGTGTAATTGTCTTTGCGGTATGCAATGTGGCTCAGTTCATCGAGAACTTCTGCTCGCTCTGCTCCTGTTGTCGTGCTAATGCGCTCCCAGAGCTCTTCCTCCTGGGTGTCTTTCTTATTGTTTTCGCTACTCACCTTTTCCTTCCCTCTAGGCATTGGTGCTTCTGACGCGATGGATAAATTACAGAGCGTCACTGACAAATATGGCGGGGCTCCTGGGAGGCTCTCATGGCCTCCAATTAAGGGGAGGAGAAAGTTAGCAGATGGTTCGAACAGATGTTCGTATGATTATCATACAAAGCCACTTGAGCGTGTCTGGCGGGTTTTGAGCCTAATCCCAACTGTCCAGCCCATAGTCAGGCAGACCCTCCACCCAGGAGAATGCCTCCATGAGCGCAAAGGTCTATCCACCCAACCCGATCTTTCGCAGCTCAGGTGAGCGTGCAGTCTTTGATGCCCTCCTGCCCCAGCTATCAGATGAGGATGTGGTCTTTGCCAACCTCGAGATCAGCGATGTTGAAGCAGGAGATGTGGAGATTGATTTAGCAGTCCTGCTCAAAGATCACGGCCTTGTGGTGGTGGAAGTCAAAGGCGCACACATCACCCACAATGGATATAGCTGGATTCAATCTGACCCATCTGGCTCTCGTGAGATCAATCCTGCGGGGCAAGCCCGTAGGAATATGCATGTGCTTCGAGATTTAATTCAACGCAAGTGGTCACTGGGACTTCTGCGAAGTGAGTGGGTTGTTGCATTTCCACACTGCGATATCTCAGATCCCCATGATCCAGTTCTTCCTATTGAGAAGATTATTCAAAAGCGCCATCTCAACCACTCACTCTCAACGATGAAGAGCGTGGCAAATAAGCAACGACAAATAGCACTTCCTTCCTTTGATGGGTGGATAGATGTTGCTGTGAAGAATTTAATTCCCCTTGCATCTCGTGAGGCAGATAGAGAAGGTGTATTAGGAAATAACTATGAGTTTGTTAGAGGTCTCACCCATGAGAGAGAACTCATTCTCAGACAACTCGAAGATAACAATAGATATTATGTGAAAGGCCCTGCAGGGTCAGGCAAGACATGGCTTGCATTTGAACAAGCTAAGCGCTGGGCAGCAGATGGATTGCGTGTGGGAATCGTTGCCTATAACACTGGACTTATCACCTATATGGAGAAGAAGAATTCAGAGCTTCCCCTAGATAAACAGATTCCATGGATCGGTGAGTTCCACACCTTTGCAGAATTTATCGGCTCTGATGCAGGCGAGCCCAACCATTACTCAGATGAGGTTGATCGCTATAGGGATGACCTCATTGCAAAAGCTAAAGCGCTGGAGCCTGAATACAAATTTGATGCATTCGTCGTTGATGAGGCGCAAGATTTCTTGCCTTCATGGTGGGAGACGCTCAAGCTCTGCCTTAAAGATCCTGCCTATGGTCGACTTGCCCTCTTTGGCGATGATCAACAACAAGTCTTTGGTCACAGACCTCCTCCCGATGGTTTCTTTGCAAACCTGCGCCTAACAGAAAACCTTCGCAATTCACAACAGATTGCAAAAGCTGTGAGCACCTTTATTGAAAGACCCACTATTGCTAAGGGCCCTCACGCCTTTGAGATTGAGTATGTAATTAGTAAGCCAGAGGAAGAGATCTTTGAGGTGGCAGATGATGTGGTTGCCAACCTCACAGATAAAGAGTTCTGGCATCCAGGTGAGATTGCACTCCTTACCACCAAGAGTCGCCACCCTGAACATAAGAGGTCAGTTGATGCAGATAAGGACTCTCATTGGGAGTCCCTCTGGGCCAATGAGGATGTCTTCTACTGCACCGTGGGTGGCTTTAAGGGGCTGGAACGAGCAGTGGTGGTTCTCGCCATCGATGGCTTCCACTCCCCTTCAGAGAAGAAAGATGTGCTCTATGTGGGAATGTCACGCGCTCGCGACAAGCTGGTAGTCGTCGCCCCAGAAGAAACCATCACAGAACTTCGCCAATTAGTCGGACAAGGTGGTTAGGGTAAGCCGCATGAACGAGTCAGAAATCAAAGCTCTCTGCACAAGGGTCAACGGCTTGATGACCGATCTTGAGGAATATATGAGTCCTGAAGAGTTTGTCGAGCAGATGGAAAATTATGAAGAAGTTTTGATGGGGGCGATGATTGCTCGCGGATATCTTGAAGAGACCGTTGAGATTTCTGAGACAACTATTCCTTTTATCAAGGCATCTGAAGTCGCACTTGCTCTCGCCCTTACTGAGGCAGAAGGTGGCGATGAAGATGAGGATGAAGACGAAGATGTTGAGGATGACGAATGATGCATACCGATCCATTCCTCGCAGCCCTCGTTGAATCTAAACCTAAATTTGAGCAAGAGATATACGAATTCTTCTTAGAGAAAAATCTAGATAACTCAATCACGGACTTTGCTAACACGCCGACATGGGCTCTGACTCGACTCTATGAGAAATATCAGAAAGCAAATCAAGGCTCATATATGTATGGTTCGATATTGCGCCACCCGAACTTTGATTTGGAATTAGTTGATCAACTTATTAAAGAAGGCAAGCACGAGTACTACAGCTGGATAGTCCATAATCCAAATGTTGGCGCTAAGCGTCTGATCGCAATCTCAAAAGGTGGCGATGACATTGCTGCAGGATGGGCTAACTACTACCTCTATAAAGACACCCCTGAAATTGAGGGAATGTTGATCAATGAGCTAAAAAAGAAGAAGATTGAAGATATTAGCTTTATCGCCAATCACATTATTCGTACCTGCAAACTCCCTGAGAGCTGCGTCGATCAGCTGATGAAGAAATATCTCGATAAAAACATCGACAAGTACAGCAAAGAAGAGACCGTGGGCAAGATCCTTGCTCGAAACCCTCATCTTGCCCCTGAGCAGCGAGCAGCCCTCCACCTTATGGGGTATGAAATTCTGGCAGAGGCAGGAGCAGAACCTCCTTATCTTGCATCTTCATCACTATTTCCCACAGCTCATTAC
>CALEZA010000075.1 GCA_937927965.1 uncultured Candidatus Planktophila sp. | reverse complement strand
TCGTAAAGAGAAATAAGCGGGCCTTAATTTCAGGCCTTATTCTCGGCATCATCGGAAGTCGGATTCTCTATATCGCCGAAAATGATGGAAATTTGGTAGTGACCACTTTCTGCGTGCTCTTAGCAACTTGTTTAACCCTCATCATTCAGGTTGTGGCAAGGAAGATAACTTCTAAATCTAATTAGTTATTCGCGGGTGACTTGAGCGCCGAGGCTTTGTAACTGCTCGGCAAAGTTTGGATACCCGCGATCCACGTGGAAAGCCTGATCAACGGTTGTTTCACCTTCGGCAACAAGTGCGGCCAAGATTAATCCTGCACCTGCGCGGATATCGTGAGCTTCAACAGGTGCGCCAGATAGTTCTTGCACGCCTGTAATCGATGCATGATGGCCATCTACGCTCACTTGAGCCCCTAGCCGGCTTAGTTCATTCACGAACATAAAACGTGATTCAAAGACATTTTCTGTGACTATTGCATGGCCATCTGCAATTGCGTTCATTGCAATAATGAATGGGAGTAAGTCAGTTGCAAATCCTGGATAGGGAAGTGTTGCAACATCTACAGCTCTGGGTCTGTGATCCATCTTGACACGAACACCATCGGCAGTCGAGGTGATGATTGCACCAGCAGATGCCAACTTATCGAGCATGACCTCCATATGGTCAGCTCGTGCACCATGAATAGTGATATCTCCTTGAGTCATCGCAGCAGCAAATGCCCAAGTGCCAGCAATGATGCGATCTGTGATTGTGCGGTGGTGAGTGGGATTGAGTTTGTCCACACCAGTGATGGTGATGAGAGGAGTTCCAAGACCTTGAATGTCTGCTCCCATGGAAATGAGAAATTCTCCTAAGTCGACCAAATCTGGTTCACGGGCAGCGTTATCTATTGTTGTGACACCCTTTGCCAGAACTGCAGCAGTCATAAGATTTTCAGTTGCTCCCACGCTTGGGAAATCGAGAGCGATATCAGCTCCCACAAGTCCCTGTGGTGCCTCTGCAATTACATAACCATGTTCAATATGTGCCTTTGCTCCAAGAGATTCAAGTCCTTTGATATGAAAATCTAGACCACGAGATCCGATGGCATCTCCGCCGGGAAGTGCAACTTCTGCAATTCCTACGCGAGCAACGAGAGGACCCAAGACATTAATAGAAGCTCGCATTTTGCGGACAAGTTCATAATCTGCGCGATGCAAAGGAGCTGTTGGGACATCTATGGAGACGGTTCCATCCCCACCAGATTTATTGTTGAGATCGACTGTGCAGCCAAGACGAGTCAGCAGATCAGCCATGATGTCCACATCAGCGATATCTGGGACATTCGAGATAGTGGTCTTGCCAACGGCCAGCAGAGAGGCTGCCATCAGCTTTAAAACGGAGTTTTTAGCCCCTGTGACGGTGACTTCGCCCTTGAGACAGGCTCCTCCGACTATGCGGAAGCGATCATGGCTCTGGGTCATAACTAGAGTCTACCTAAACTCTCAATGGCTTATAGGCTAGGCGCATGGTTAATCTGACACGCATTTACACAAAGACTGGCGATGATGGCACAACTGCCTTGGGAGATATGTCCCGCACATCGAAAAATGATCCTCGCCTTGAGGCATATGCAACTGTTGATGAGGCCAACTCAACTATCGGTGTAGTTCTCTCAACCGATGAATTAACAGAGGATGTGCGCTCTCTCCTTGTGCGAATCCAGAATGACCTTTTCGATGTGGGAGCTGACTTGTGCACTCCAGTGGTAGATGCTCCTGCATTTGAGCCACTTCGTGTTCTTGAAAGCCAGATTACATATATTGAGGAACAGATCGATCATTACAACGCAGGTCTTGAATCATTGCGTTCTTTCGTTCTTCCTTCTGGCACACCAGCTGCTGCACATCTACATGTTGCTCGTACTGTTGTTCGCCGAGCAGAGCGTCGTACATGGACAGCAATTCACTCATTTGGTGGGGGAGTAAATCCACTCACAGCAAAGTATTTGAACCGTCTATCAGATCTTCTCTTTGTATTGGCGCGAGTTGCTAATAAAGAGATTGGCGATCAACTCTGGGTTCCTGGAGCCAACCGCTAACTCTTCTGATAAGTGACGCTGGCGCGGGCTGGATCTTTATCAACATGATGACAGAGAACTGAAACTATCTTTGCGCTTCCTCCATCGGCATTGCTCTCTGGAGAGATAGTCAGGAGAGTCTTAATTTCTTGTTCTTTGCTTGCTCCATGCAGGGTTGTGAGCTCACCTAATTTCTTGCCATCACCTGCAAGCACATTTGAAATAACTTCCCACCACAAACATCCACCAGCTGAAGCAACTTGAACTGCGCCACAGATAAATTTCTCGCAATCTTTTACTTGGCGTGCAAGAGTCTTATTGGCTGAAATCAACCCCACCAATTCCTTGGCTGTAGGGATCTTGGCGTAGACCTCTCCCTCTGCGCTATAGCCCTTAGGTGGCCATGATGGTTTTGGAGATGGGGTAATTCGAATCTTTTTGCGAGGCTTCTTCTTTACAACCTTTTTCGCTGGGCTCTTCTTAGGAGTGGCTTTCACAGAAGGCTTTGAGGTTGTCTTCGATGTAGCAGAAGGTTTGGCAGATGCTTTTGTAGTTGGTTTTGTAGTGGCCTTTGTCGTTGGCTTTGCGCTTGTTTTGGTTGTTGCTTTCGCAGGCGCTTTCGTAGATGCCTTTGCACTCGCCTTCACCGTTGGCTTAGGTGTTGGCTTCTTCGTTTCAGCACTTGCAATCGGCTGAGAGAGGGCTAAAACGGCAATAAGGCAAGAAGCTACTAGTCGCGATCCCACTTGAAGGTGCGAACCGCGAGGAAGGTTCCTACGACGAGCCATATGCCAATAATGGCAAAGGTTCGTCCAACCTCCCAATTGGAAGCGATTTCACGCGTAGCAAAAGAGTCAGGCAGGAAGACTGAGCGCATGCCCTGAGTGAGCCACTTCAAAGGGAATACTGCTGCAACTTGCTGCATCCACCCAGGAAGATCTGTAAAAATGAAGAAGACTCCACTAAAGAACTGCAAGATGATTACAACGGGGGAGACAATCGCAGATGCCCCTCGAGCAGATTTAGGAACGCTAGAGAATGCAACACCAAGAATTGTCGAGACGATAGATCCAGAAATAAGTAATCCAATAAAGAGCAACCACTTACTGCCTTGAGTAGGCAGTTCCACCCCAAAGAAAACAACACCTGCAGCCAGAAGAAGTGCAACTTGAACCAACATTGAGAAGGTAACAAGAATTGCTTTACCTATGAAGTAACTCGTTGCAGGCATCGGTGTTCCGCGAAGTCTCTTGAGAGCTCCCAAGTCGCGCTCAACTGGAATAAAGATAGCCAACTGCTGAAACCCAGTGTTAACAAGAGCTGATGCAATCATGCCTGCGACGAAGTATTGGCTGAAGGTCACACCTGGTGCAATCTTTGTATCAAAAACGGAACCAAAAATAGCAAGCAAAATCAGGGGGAAGAGGAGTGTGAAAACTACAGATTCGCGCTGCCTAAAGAACTGTTTAATCTCAAGTTTTCCGCGCTTGACGCCGATGTTTAAAGCACCTGGAAGTTGGCTACTCACTCTTTACTCCAATCATTGAAAGATATATATCCTCAAGGGAGGGTCTGCGAATAGAAAGTTCAGGCACTTCTCCGCCAAGTCGCTGGCTTAACTCTGAAACAAATTGAGTTGGAGTCGAGCTCTCTTCTTCGTGGTGAGCTCCATTTTCACGCCAGCTCACAATTGCATTATGTGTGTTTCGTCCTCCAAGAAGAGCAGGGGTTGAAACCTCCAGAATCTTTCCATGGTTCATGACTGCCACACGATCTGCTAGTTCTTCGGCCTCTTCTAAATAGTGTGTTGTGAGAACAATGGTGGTTCCCTCATCGCGCAGCTTTTTAATCAGCGTCCAGAATGCTCGGCGAGCTTCAGGATCAAATCCGGTTGTTGGCTCATCGAGAAAGAGGAGTTCAGGATTTCCAACAATTCCAAGTGCGACATCTAATCTGCGCCGCTGGCCACCAGAAAGTGTTCTCGCTCGCTCGTGGGCCTTATCGCTTAATCCGACTAACTCAATTACCTCTTGAGGATCGCGAGGATTGGAGTAGTAGGAAGCGAAATGGGTGATTGCTTCCAGTGCTGTGAGCTCGGCAGTGTCTTGAGTACTCTGAAGAACAATCCCAATTCTGTTACGCCACTGCAAAGCAGCTCTTCCTTTGATGGAGGGATTGGTTTCAAGCACCTTCACATCTCCGCCATCTGCAGTACGGAATCCTTCGAGAATCTCAACGGTTGAAGTCTTGCCAGCGCCATTGGGGCCCAATATGGCAAATATTTCGCCTTCATAGATTGTCAATGAGATGCCATCGACTGCGGTGAAGCTGCCGTAGCTCTTACGCAGGTCGGAAAACTCAATAACGGGCTTCATATGAGAACTCTAACCCGCTTTCGCAGGTGGTGAAGAAGACTAACTCTGGAAAATAGGTGAAAATAGGCACATGAGTCCGCGAAGAAACTATCCCAAGAAGGGCCGCCCCAAGAGCGGCAATGATGAGATTCGCGGGATTCCATCGAATCAATCTTTTGAGGAAGATGATCAAGGGTTGTGGATTGTCAGAAAATTAACTGGCTCTGCTGCGACAAAACCTTATCGTTGCCCAGGATGCGATCAGATGATTCCTCTGGCCACACCTCACACAGTGGCATGGCTTGATGGTGATGAAGATGGTCGTAGACATTGGCATAACGCGTGCTGGGCAAAGCGAAATAATCGCAGACCTAACACAGAGCGCACCCGCAATGCACCTCGTTATTAACTCAAGCGACCGCGGAGCACCTTTAGCAATTTAATAATTAACTTATCTGTTCTTCGTGTGCGCTTAAAGCTCGTAATGGCAAGTGGCATCTGGAATTTAGCTCGAACCACAGTGCGGGGATAGGTGAATTCAAGAAGTCCTTCTGGTCCATGAATGCGTCCGTAACCACTATCTTTCACGCCGCCAAATGGAACTGAAGCAACAGAGGCAAATGAGATTGTTGAGTTAATCGCCACCATGCCACAGGCTAATTGAGCTGCAATTGCTCGTCCTTGACGACGCGACCAGACTGATGCCCCTAGTCCATACTTAGATGCATTGGCTAATTCAATAGCTGTTGCCATATCAGGAACACGATTGATCACAAGTGTGGGACCAAATGTTTCATCAGTGACTGCTGTGGAATTTTCTGGCACATCGAGCAAAATCACAGGTTGAACAAATCCACCCTCAATGGATTTCAATCCTCCAACCGCTGCAACACCACCCTTTTTGAGAGCATCCTTGATATGAGATTCGATTACCTTAATTTGAGAAGGCATTGTTGCAGGGCCATAGTTTGCTGATTCTGGATTTCCTGCATGGATAGTGCTTGCAAGAGCAGTTAACTTTTCAATAAAGAGATCTGCAATATTCTCATCAACATAGACGCGTTCTGCGCCGATACAAGTTTGGCCAGCATTAGACATTGCAGACCAGACTGTGGCATCAACGGCTGCTGCTATATCTGCATCGCGAGCAACAATCACAGGGTCTTTGCCACCGCATTCAGCAATCATTGGAATCAAGTTCTCAGCGCAGAGGGCTGCAACCTTCTTAGCTGTGGCAGTAGAACCTGTGAAGGCGATCTTCTTCACGCCACTTGTGCAAAGGGCTGCGCCTGTTTCGCCAAGGCCAGTTACTACCTGGAAAACTTCAGAATCGCCTGACACCTCAGTAAAGAGTCGAGCAAGCTCCACGCCAACTCCAGGCGTGTACTCGCTAGGTTTAAAGACAACCGCATTTCCAGCAGCAAGTGCATATGCCGCCGAGCCCATCGGTGTGAAGACTGGGTAGTTCCAAGGACCTATAACGCCCACAACACCAAGTGGTGATCGTTCAACAGTTGCGGACATATTAGCCATCAAAAGTCCTGGTGAGCGGTGTGCTGTGCGAAGGACATCTTCAGCGTTTCGAGCAGCCCATGCAATGTGGTGAGCTGCAAGTGTGATCTCCAACTGTGCATCACTAGTTGGCTTGCCTGTTTCTAAAGTTACGATTTCAGCTAATTGATCTATCTGCTTGAGAATATTCTCGCTAAATGCAATAAGAACTTTTCTCCGACCTTTGAAACCGAGTTCGCTCCATCGAGTGGCAGCGAAAGAGGCGATCGTTACTGCGTCATAGACCTCACGCTTTGTTGCGATGGGATGCTTGCCGACAACTTCACCTGTGACTGGATTAAGGGATGCAAAGGTTTTAGCCATAGATGAAGAGTAGTAGGAGATAGACTTTCCACCATGTCGGAACCAATCCGCCCAAGCACTGTGTTGCCTGCGCTTCGCACCCCTTTCACCATCACCACCGAAGATGGAGAAACGCTCATTGGGGAAGTGGCAACACCTTTATCTCATCCCACCTCAGCCCTTCTCTGCTTTCACCCCAATCCCACTGGCGGCGGAATGATGGATAGCCACATCTATAAGAAGGCCGCAAATCGCCTGCCAGATATGGCTGGAATAACGATCATCCGTTTTAACACTCGTGGAACAAGTAGTGAAGCAGGTACGAGCACAGGAACCTACGACGGAGGCAGAGCAGAGAAATTCGATGTTCAGGCCTCAATCAATTACTGCTTCGATGTGCTCCAAGTTAATGAGTTATGGATAGTGGGCTGGTCCTTTGGAACAGAAATAGCTCTCTGCCACGCACGAGATCCACGAATCAAAGGATTGATACTTTTAAGCCCTCCGCTGATGAAGGTTGAAGAGAGCGACTTAGAGTTCTGGGCGCAAGATGGAAGACCGATTACAGCTTTGATTCCTGAACATGATGATTATTTGAAACCAGATCAAGCGCGAGAGCGTTTTGCAGTGATTCCACAGATTAATTTAATAGCAGTAGATGGTGCTAAACATCTCTGGGTGGGAGAGCCTTCTGTGCATCGCGTGCTCTCAGAGATTACAGCGATAGTGGCACCTTCAAGGCTGCCACTTCCAACAGAATTAAATTAACGCTCTTCTGCGCGAGGAAAGACGACTTCTTCAAGAATTAGAATCACCGATGCTGCTACCGGCACGGCAAGCAAACCACCCACTAAGCCTAGAAGTGAAGTTCCGATAAGAGCCGAAATGATCGTGACAGCACCAGGCACAGCAAGAGTGCGCTTCATAATCTTTGGGGTGACCACATAATTTTCCACTTGGACATACACAACATAGAGAACAAATGCGATGATTCCTGTTGTAACTGTCTGAGTTGCGGCAATAATCGTGAAAATACCGCAGCCAAGAAAATGCCCAATTAATGGCACTAGTCCACATATAAAGATCAGGATGCCGATTGCAATAGGAGATGGCAGCCCCAGAACCAATGCAAGTAGTGTCATAAATGCAGAAGCCAAGAATGAGACCAAGATTTGGCTACCCACAAATGCGCCAACACGCGAAATCACTGCATCAGTGAGAAGAGCCACTCTTGGTCGACGAGAAGCTGGGACTAGCTTGAGAGCAATTTCAGTTGCCTGCGGAAGTGAAGTAATGAAATAGAGAGTGAGAACGAGAATTGTTAGCCCAGTGAAAGTGCCAGATAAGACTGTCTTGCCAACTCCAATCACACCACCGAATGCAGAAATTAAGAGAGTTCCATCTGAAGTCACGCTGGTGAGCTTCTTTTGAATTGCATCAATAACTGCGTAGTTTTCGTTGAGTGTGGCAATTGTTGGGTTGTCTTTTAATCCTTGCAGAAGTGAAGGTGCTGTGTTGATCAGATGAGCGCTCTGTGTAACCAGAGGAGGAACCACAACAGCTAGGAATAGACCAACAAAACCAAGTACTGCAACAAAGATTATTGCAACAGCCGTGCCACGGGAAGTTCCTCTGCGACGGATTGCCTCAACTGCAGGATTTAATCCCGTTGCAAGAAAGAGCGCGATGAGAATAAGAACAAAAACTTGGCTTGCACTTGCAAGAGCGCGAAGGAGAACAAATGCTGAGAGGGCTCCTACAGTGCCAATAAAGCCGAAATAGAAGGGATGTCCTCTATCGATGGGTGCCCCTGCTTGACCATAGGTAGGTGTGACGGGTACCTCTTTTGCTTTGCGCTTGGTACGCCCGCTGATTCGCTCGTTCAATGCCATGGTTCATTGTAAGGTGCGAGAGAATGTCCGCATGGCTTTAAGGATCACTGGCGTCGGCGAGGAAATCGCAGCTGTCGCTGGCCTACCCTGGAATCAGAGCCTAGAGCTCTGGCCAGAAGACCCAGCGCTGGCTGAGAAGCGAGGAATTTCTCGCCATATCGTGCGCCTAGTCCGATCCACAGATGACCCTGACGCAGAGGTCTATGCCGTTAAAGAGACCGTCTCTGAATTCGCCAATCGCGAGTATAAGATTTTGAGAGAGCTCAAGCAGTTGGATGCACCTAGCGTGCAATCGATTGCTGTTATTGAAGGCCGCACGGATAACCAGAACGAGGAACTTCCTTGCGCTCTTGTTACTCGCTTTCTGCCATTCTCACTTCCTTACCGCGTTCTTCTGAGTGGTAAAGATGTCACAGCTGAAGATGTGACTTTAATGGCCAATGCGCTCGCACTTCTCTTAGTTCGCTTACATCTTCTCGGATTCTGGTGGGGAGATTGCTCACTATCGAACACTCTCTTTCGTAGAGATGCAGAGGGATTTGCGGCATACCTCGTAGATGCTGAAACGGGTGAGTTCCAGAAAACACTTAGTGATGGACAACGCGAACACGATCTTGAAATTGCTCACTTCAATGTTGCAGCAGAACTTGAAGACTTAGCACTCTCTGGAGTTCTTTATCCAGGAATGGATCCAATTCGTGCAAGTAACGCACTCATAAAGCGCTATCACCGTTTATGGTCTGCTTTGAAGGAGCGTCAGGTTCTTGATCCCAATGATCGCCATGCAGTAGAGAGAGCTATGCGTCAACTCCATGACCTAGGTTTTGCAGTTGAAGAAGTATCTGTTCTTATGGAAGATGACGGTGACACTACAGGTAAGTTGTATTTCCAACCTAAACTTGTTGCAGCGGGATATCACAAGAATAGATTGCGTGAATTAACGGGACTTGAAGCAGAAGAGCTTCAAGCAAAGCGACTGCTCGCATCATTTGATCGCTTTCGAGGTCGAGAGAAATCACCAAAGCCTCCAATGAGTGATTCAGCTAGACGATGGCTGGAAGAAGTCTTTCATCCAACTGTTGCACTTATTCCTCCAGATCTTGCAGGGCGTATTGAACTTGCTCAGTTCTTCCACGAGGCACTTGAGCACCGCTGGTATCTGAGTGAGAAGGCTGGGCATGATGTGGGGTTAGAGTTTGCAGCCCGCTCCTATGTAAGTGATATCTTGCCTTTCCGACGAGATTCTGGCGTCGATACCGAAGGAGCAAAGCTGTGACACTTCCACCAAACTTTGGTCAGGCATATGACCTCAGCGGTTTGGGAAAGCCAAAGGCAGATGTTTCAATGCCATTGCCAGGTCTTGAGGTGACAGCACGCAACCTCACTCCCGAATTCTTCCCAATCTCTGCAACCAAGCCAGTCATTATTATCTGTTGGACGGCTCGCTCAGCAGAATCAGTGGAGACACTTCGAATCTTCGGAAAGTTTGCTCTGGAAGATCAAGGAGCATGGATTTTAGGTCGTGTGGATGTTGATGCAGAACCTGCCTTGGCGCAAGCATTACAAACTCAGAGCGTTCCCTATGGAATTGTCTTAATTGGCGAGCAACCAATCCCATTCTTAGACCAAGTACTTCCTGAAACACTCTTGCGTGAGCGAGTAACCAAAATTATGGCTCTCGCTGCAGAGCAGGGCGTGGGGAGCGCTCCGGAAGAGAAGGCAGAGCCAGAAGAGGACGAAGCTCTTGAGGCACTCGATCGTGGCGATTACGACGCTGCTTTAGCTGCATATGAGCGACTCTTAGCTCGCAAGCCAAACGATATGTATGGAAAGTTGGGACTGGCTCAAGTTGCACTCCTTAAGCGCACAGATGGAGTTGATGCAGATCAAATCATGAAAGCTGCAATCGAGTCACCTGATGATATAGATCTTCAGTTGCAGTGTGCAGATGTTGAAATTATGGCTGGTTATCTTGAACCAGGATTTAAGCGCCTACTAAATTTAATTGCGATACTAGATGGAGCAGAACAAAAAAGAGTCAAAGATAGACTTCTAGAGCTCTTTCAGTTAGTTGATCCAGCTGATCCTCGTGTCATTAAAGCCCGTGCTGCACTTGCGAATGCACTCTTTTAAATGACCAATCCTGCGCTTACCCACAAAGATGAAAAGAAGTTACTTCACGCCCTCTTCTTTCTCTTCGGCTTCCTCATCATGGCTTGGGTTCCACGCTTTCCTGAGGTAAAAGAGGGGCTTAATTTAAGTAACGGCGCATTTGGTTCAATTTTGACTACGGGTTCTGTGGGAGCATTTCTAGGTCTTCTCACCGTCGGACATATCGTCCATAAAGTTGGCGTCTTTAAGGTCACCTTGGCAGGCATCGCTCTACTTTTTGCTTCATTCACGATTGTGGTTCAGATCCACACCCCGATTTACTTCATCTTCTGCAACATTGTTATCGGCTTTGCGATTACCTCATTGCATGTCTCATTGAATACGCAAGGCTTTCATGTGCAGGAGAGATCGGGAGATATTGTCGTCACTAGCTCTGCAGGTTATTGGAGTGCTGGGGCTCTTGTTACTGCAGGATTTTCAGGTTTACTTGTTGGCAGAGTCGGGCTTGCTCTTCACATCGGACTTCTCTCTTTCCTATGTGCTGTAGTGATGATTACCCTTCTACTTCGACTCAATCCAGTATTGGTGAGAGCAAATACCCATCCAGAGACCGATTATTCGATTAAAGATATCTTCACGGGTTTTCATCTTGATTGGCCCGTAAGTTTAGGAATGGCTTCAGCCATCTACCTTGAGTTTGCTGTCGGTGACTGGGGAACTATCTTCACCAAGGAAAGACTTAATATCGATTCAGGTCTGAGCACATTGCCATACATTCTCTTTACAGTCTTTATGATCTTCGGGCGTCTATCAGTGCAGAAGATTCTCCACAAATACTCTATAGAGCGGGTGGCACGCTTTTCCACAATTATGGCAGGTGCCTCGTTCGGTATCTGTATCTCTATCGCCACTCACCTTCCATCAGATGCTAAGTGGATCTCTTTTGCACTCTTCCTGATTGGTTTTTCAATTGCAGGTCTTGGCTCAGCAGTGATGGGGCCAAGTTACTCCAGCGCCGCAAATCGCCGATCACCACACCCAAGCGCTGTGGTCGTTGGTCAATTTGGAGTGATGAACAATGTTCTGACAACAGCACTTAAATGGCTGATTGCTGGAGTTATCGCTGCAACAGGCTCTATTGCGCTGGCTTTAATGATTCCAGCGGCGCTGATGGTTGTGTCTGCCTTCTTTACGAAGACTCTTCGAGAGTAGCTTTACGCCCGCTCGAACCAGATTGTGGCAAGCGGTGGAATGCGAAGAGTCGTGTAGAGATCTGTATCAACATCAACTGCAAATGAGTGGTTACTGACTCCACTGCCACCATATTTCAGATCATCAGTGTTGATGGTCTCTCGCCACACTCCAGCCGTAGGCATTCTCAATGAGTAAAACTCTTGGGGAACTGGCGAAAAGTTAGTAACGCAGACTAATGGATAGCCAGCATCCGACCAGCGGGTGAATGCAACGATATTGTTTGCACCATCATCTCCCACAATCCACTGAAAACCTTCTGGATTAACATCTTTCTCCCATAGCGCGGGATGACGCTTGTAGTTCTCATTGATATCGGCAAGAGCTGCCTGCACTCCATTATGTTCTGCAAACTCTGTTAAGTACCACTGCAGACCAGCTTCTTGATTCCACTCATCGTTTTGAGCAAATTCCTGCCCCATAAAGAGAAGCTTCTTTCCAGGATGCGCCCACATAAAGCCATAGAGAGCTCTAAGTGTCGCAAGTTTCTGCCAACGATCTCCTGGGAACTTATTAACAAGTGAGCCTTTGCCATGAACAACTTCGTCGTGAGAGAGGGGGAGCATGAAGTTTTCTGACCATGCATAGAGAATTGAAAAGGTAATTTCATTGTGGTGATAAACGCGGTGAACGGGCTCATGTTGGAGATATTCAAGAGTGTCATGCATCCAACCCATATTCCACTTAAAGCCGAATCCAAGTCCATTACTTCCAGTATCGCGAGTAACACCTGGCCATGCAGTGGATTCTTCAGCAATCATCATGATGCCTGGATGGCTCTTATAGGCAGTGGAAGTTGCCTCTTGGAGTAGCTGAACTGCTTCAAGATTCTCACGGCCACCAAATTTATTGGGCAACCATTGGCCCTCTGTGCGTGAATAATCAAGATAGAGCATGGAGGCAACGGCATCAACGCGAAGGCCATCGATATGAAACTCTTCAAGCCAATAGAGTGCGCTAGCAACTAAGAAATTTCGAACTTCATTGCGTCCGAAGTTAAATATGAGAGTTCCCCAATCTGGGTGCTCTCCCAAGCGAGGATCGTCATGCTCATAGAGAGCTGACCCATCAAAGCGAGCAAGTGCCCACTCATCCTTAGGGAAGTGCGCTGGAACCCAATCGAGAATAACTCCAATACCCGCTTGGTGAAGGGCATCGACAAGGAATCGGAAATCATCGGGCGTTCCAAAACGAGATGTTGGCGCAAAGAACGAAGTCACTTGATAGCCCCATGATGGACCATATGGGTGTTCTGTGACAGGAAGAAACTCCACATGTGTGAAGTGGTTGCTCTTCACATAGTCAACGAGCTCAATTGCCATCTGGCGATAGGTCAGACCAAGACGCCAAGAGCCAACATGCACTTCATAGACAGAGACGGGGGAGCGCCATGGTTGAAAAGAGGCTCGCTTATTCATCCATTCAGAATCACTCCATGAATACTCTGATTCATTCACGATAGAAGCCGTTAACGGTGGAATCTCTGTCTGTCGAGCCAATGGATCAGCATGATCTACCCAATTTCCATGCTGTCCGCAGATTGCGAACTTATATTTGGTGCCTGCTCCAAGGTCTGGAACAAAGATTTCCCAGATGCCAGTAGATCCTTGACGAATCATTGGATGTGCTGCCTTATCCCAAAAGTTGTGATCTCCAATCAAACTCACAGCTTGTGCATTGGGAGCCCAGACGGAAAAGGCTGTACCTTGCAAAGTTCCATCATTATCGCGGAGAACATGTGCACCTAACGCGTTCCACAACTTTTCATGGCGACCTTCACTAATTAGGTGAAAATCGAGCTCTCCTAATGTGGAGTAAGGATTGAGGTATGTCGGAGGAGTTGTTGCTTCCTCTCGCTTTGAGTGATTAAAGATGCGCGAGAGAAAAGTCATGGGCTTATTCTAAAGCGTAACCCTTGCAATGTGAACGACTTTGCCTGAGATCCTTGTTGGATCGAGTCTGACATAAGTATGCGGCGACCAGTTATATTGTGCAGAATCTATCAAATCCGTTACCGCAAAGTTATCGTCACTAATTCCTAAAGCCTTCATATCCCAATGGATTGTTGTTTCTTGAGCAAAGTTTGGATCAAGGTTAATCACCACGAGAATCAGGTTGTCTGCCTGCCGCTTTGAATAGGCGAGAATCTGCTCGTTGTCACAGTGATGAAAAGTAAGATTGCGAAGACGCTGGAGAGCAATATTTTCTTTGCGTATCTTGTTGAGCAAAGTGATAAATGGAGCCAAAGTGAGCTTCTTCTTTGCAGCGCCTTCCCAGTCTCGAATCTTAATTTCATACTTTTCGGAGTCGAGATACTCCTCCCCGCCTTCGCGGAATCTGCGATGTTCATAGAGTTCATACCCCGCATACATTCCCCACGATGGTGTCAGGGTTGCGGCAAGGGCTGCGCGAATGGCAAAGATTGCAGGGTTTCCTGATTGCAGATGGAAAGGCAAGATATCGGGAGTATTCACCCAGAAGTTTGGACGAAAGAAGGCACTGGTGTGGTGAGCAACTTCATTGCTGTATTCAATCAACTCTTGCTTTGAAGTGCGCCATGTGAAATAGGTATAGGACTGATGGAAACCAGCTTTCCCAAGAGCATGCATCATAGGAGCCCTTGTGAAAGCTTCTGCAAGGAAGATGACATCGGGGGATTCAATTCGAATCGTCTTCATTACATCTGCCCAGAAGTGAACAGGCTTGGTGTGTGGATTATCTACTCGGAAGATTGATACTCCTTTGGAAATCCAGAACCTTAAGGTCTTCAGCGATTCATTGAGAATAGCTGAGTAATCATTGTCAAAGTTGATTGGATAAATATCTTGATATTTCTTTGGAGGATTCTCTGCGTATGCAATTGAACCATCAAGGCGATGGCTAAAGAACTCTGGATGTTCGCTTACCCATGGGTGATCGGGAGAGGCTTGCAGTGCAAAATCTAAAGCGATGGAGATGCCTAATTTCTTTGCACTCGAAACAAAATCTTCGAAATCTTTCATTGTGCCAAGTTCAGGATTGATAGCCATATGGCCACCATCTTTATTTCCAATAGCCCAAGGAACTCCAGGGTCAGTTTCTGTGGGAGTTAAAGTGTTATTTCGCCCTTTTCGGTGTGAATATCCAATGGGATGAATTGGCGGGAGATAGAGAATGTCAAAGCCCATTGCTGCAACTGCAGGAAGGCGATTGGCTGCAGTCTTGAATGTTCCACTTGTGATTGAACCATCTTTGTTCTCAATTGCTCCTTCGCTGCGTGGAAAGAACTCATACCAAGAACCCACAAGAGACTTCTCATGATCAGAGAAGATTGGAAGTCTCTCGCTCTGACTCACAAGACGACGAAGAGGATGTGAGTGGCAATATTCACGGATTTCGGGAGTAGATGCCGCTCCGAAACGATTAAGGGGAGCTAGTTTCACATCCCGAAGTGCGCTGATGGCGGGCTTGAGAAGTGATTTAACTGACGAATCAAATTGAATCACTTCTTCAAAGAGTGATGCACCAATCGCACACATCAACTCTGTATCTATATCTGCGGCAATCTTGATCTCAGCATCATGAAGCCATGTCGCTAGTGGATGGTCGTAGCTTTCAATTGCATAGGAGTAAGAACCTCTCCCTGGGACAGTGACCCAAGCAGAGTAGCGATCCCCACCATGCCAGATTGGCTCCATAATGGAGCGAGCAACCTCTTTACCCTCATTAGAAAAGAGAATGAGATCTGCGCCGAGCGCATCGTGTCCTTCACGAAAGATCGTTGCCGAAACTTCAAAAGATTCACCAGGAATGGCCTTAACAGGAACAAATTCTCCCCCGAAGAAAGTTGCGGGGGAGATATCTGTTACTGGAATTCGATTAATCAGCCTGATCCTTCGGTGTTTCCTGCATCTGCCGCTGTGACATCGAAGATACGGTACTTGTTAATTGCCTCTGTGACCAGAGATTCTTTTACATCTCCAGATTGAGCAAGTTGGGCAAGTGTTGCAACGGCGATTGACTCTGCATCAACCTTGAAGTGGCGACGAAGTGCTCCACGAGTATCTGAAAGACCAAAGCCATCTGTTCCAAGTGAATAGAACTGGTTTGGAACCCACGGAGCGATCTGATCTTGAACAGCACGCATGTAGTCAGATACAGCAATTACCGGACCTTCTGAACCCTTGAGCTTTGAGGTTACATACGCAACCTGCTTATCTTGAGGATTGAGAAGATTGTGGCTATCAACAGATAGACCATCGCGGCGAAGCTCATTCCATGAAGTCACAGACCAGACTGAAGCTGATACACCCCAATCTTCTTGAAGGAGTTTCTGTGCCTTGAGTGCCCAGTTCACTCCAACACCCGATGCGAGGATCTGTGCATTCTTCTTACGCTGCTTTGCTCCTGGTTGTAGGAGATACATACCGCGAAGAAGCCCATCCACATCGAGATTCTCAGGCTCTGCTGGCTGCTGATATGGCTCGTTGTATACAGTTATGTAGTAGTAAATGTTCTCTGAATTCTCACCATACATGCGCTGCAAGCCATCCTTAAAGATGTGGCCCACTTCGTATGCAAAGGCTGGATCGTATGCAACCACTGCTGGGTTAGTTGCTGCGAGAAGATGTGAATGTCCATCTTCATGCTGAAGTCCTTCACCATTGAGAGTGGTGCGACCAGCTGTTGCTCCAAGAACGAAGCCACGGACGAGCTGATCTGAAGCTGCCCAGAATGCATCTCCTGTGCGCTGGAATCCAAACATTGAGTAGAAGATGTAGATAGGAATCATTGGCTCATCGTGTGTGGAATATGAAGATCCCACAGCAGTAAATGATGCGACAGATCCTGCCTCATTAATTCCCTCATGAAGAATTTGGCCAGAGGTAGATTCTTTGTATGACAAGATCAATTCACGATCGACAGCTGTGTACTGCTGGCCATGGGGAGAGTAGATCTTCAAAGTAGGGAAGAGAGAATCAAGGCCGAATGTTCGAGCCTCATCAGGAATGATTGGAACAATACGGTTTCCAATTCCTTCATCCTTGACCAAGTCCTTGAGCATACGAACAAAGGCCATCGTGGTTGCAACTTCTTGCTGACCTGATCCACGACGAACTGATTCATAAACGCTATCTGCAGGAAGTGCTAGCGGCTTAGAGACAGTGCGACGACGAGGGAGTGATCCGCCAAGTTCAGCACGACGCTCTGCAAGGTACTTCGCTTCTACTGAATCTGGAGCTGGCTTGAAGTATGAAGGTGTGTACTTATCGAGTGCGCTGTCTGGAAGTGGGATCTCAAGACGATCGCGGAATTCAGTAATGTCTTCGAGAGACATCTTCTTCATCTGGTGAGTTGAGTTACGGGCCTCAAAGTGAGATCCAAGTGTCCAGCCCTTAACTGTCTTTGCAAGAATGACAGTCGGCTTTCCGTTGTTCTGCGTTGCAGCTGTGTAAGCAGCATAAAGCTTGCGGTAATCATGTCCACCGCGCTTGAGATTCCAGATGTCATCATCTGACCAATTTGCAACCATCGCTGCGGTGCGAGGATCTTTACCAAAGAAGTGCTCGCGCACATATGCGCCAGATTCACCCTTAAATGTTTGATAGTCACCATCGAGAGTGGTGTTCATAATGTTTACGAGGGCACCCTCGCGGTCTTGTGCAAGAAGTGGATCCCATCCACGCCCCCACACAACCTTGATTACATTCCAACCTGCACCACCAAAGATTGATTCAAGCTCTTGAATAATCTTTCCATTGCCACGGACAGGTCCATCAAGACGCTGCAAGTTACAGTTCACAACAAAGGTGAGGTTATCTAGCTTCTCTCGTGAAGCAAGACCGATTGCGCCGAGAGTGTCGACCTCATCAATTTCACCATCTCCAAGGAATGCCCACACTCGCTGATCAGAGGTGTCTTTAATTCCACGATTGTGGAGATAGCGGTTATAGCGAGCTTGATAAATTGCATTGAGTGGACCAATACCCATTGAGACAGTTGGGAATTGCCAGAAGTCAGGCATCAATCGTGGATGAGGATAAGAAGAAAGTCCTCCACCTTGGTGAGATAGTTCCTGACGGAATCCATCGAGTTGGTGTTCTGTGAAGCGACCTTCTAGGAATGCACGGGAATACATACCTGGACTTGCATGTCCTTGGAAGAAAATCTGATCTCCGCCACCTGGGTGATCTTGTCCGCGGAAGAAGTGATTGAATCCAACTTCATAGAGCGCAGCAGATGATGCGTATGTGGAGATATGTCCACCAACACCGACTCCTGGACGCTGTGCTCGGTGCACCAACATCGCTGCATTCCAACGAACATACGAGCGAATGCGGCGTTCAATATCTTCATCGCCAGGAAATGCTGGTTCCTTATCAGGCGGAATAGAGTTGATGTAATCGGTGGTGCGAAGATTTGCGATGGGAACATTGCGCTCATGTGCTCGCTTGATCAAGCTGAGCATCAAGTAGCGAGCACGAACTGGTCCAGCAGCATCGAGGGCTGCATCAAGGGATTGCTGCCACTCTAAAGTCTCGCCTGGGTCGGTATCGACTAGCTGATTAATAAGGTGATCTGCTGTGGCATCAAAGTCGCTCATGGGGGTTATTCTCGCGCCAAAGGGGTCTCCACGCAAAAATAACAGGCTTAATCCTCACCACATCCCAATAAATGGATATAAACCCTTGCTAAACCGGCTGGTATCTATTGGACTTAGCCAGTGGCAGCGAAAATGGGATTTGCTCCAGGGGAACTGGTCCTTGAGATTGGCTATGGCTCTGATTGCGATGAGCTGCTGCGCCAAGGAATTCAAGCCATCACCAATACCGCATTTATTGAAGGTGCAGCAACTGAAGTTGTTGATGCAGTAATTATCTGGTGGCGAGATGGCGATGGAGATCTAGTTGATGAGTTGGTGGATGCACTTACTTACCTCTCTGAGACAGGACCGATATGGCTACTGACTCCAAAGTTAGGTCGAGAAGGCCATGTCGATCCCGCAGATATCCAAGATGCAATTCCAACAGTGGGTCTCTCTCAGACTCAGACCATCTCTGCAGCCGCTGATTGGAGCGCAACCCGCTGCGTGGCACGCAAGAGCGTTAAGCGATAGATTTCCTCACATGACACTTTCAATTGGCTCAGTAGCTCCAGATTTTGAACTATCAGATCAGCATGGAAATAAGGTCTCGCTCTCATCCTTTAAGGGAAATAAGAGCGTAGTTCTTCTTTTCTATCCATTCTCTTTCACTGGAATTTGCACAGGTGAACTCTGCGCAATGCGTGATGATCTTTCAGCATTTCAAAATGATGGAGTTGAGCTGATTGCAATCTCTTGCGATTCAATGTTTACCCAGCGGGTATTTGCAGAGAAGGAAGGTTATAACTTTCCTGTGATCTCAGATTTCTGGCCACATGGCGCCACAGCAAAGGCATATGGAATCTTTGATGAGGCTCGAGGTTGTGCAATTCGCGGCACATTCATCATCAATAAAGATGGAGTAATTGCCTGGCAGGTAATTAATGCTATTGGCGATGCTCGCAACCTTGATGATTACAAGGCAGCGCTCGCAGCTCTTTAATTCACTTCTGAAGATTTAATTAGCAACTGGAACAATTGAGATGACTTGCACTCCGCCGATGGAGTTCAAGATTTCAACGAGATCTGAAGGGTCTGTTCCAGGAACAGCGACAGTGATGTCGTCATAACCTTTTCCATCTTCAGACTTGAGCACTACGAGGCTGCGGATATCAGCGCCTGCCGAGCCGATTGCAGAGGCGATTGCTCCAAGGGAGCCTGGACGGTCTGGGAGCGAGATCTGCATTTGAAAGAGTGCCATGGGAAAACTCTAATCTCTCTGGGTTACATCGTGATAACGAATATGTATCGGCTATGCGTGATTTCGACCCCGTTTTCACTCTTAGCCGCTCATAAAGTAGTATTCGCGAGCACGAATCGCTCAGGCGATACGGGTGGTTAGCTCAGTGGTAGAGCGCCTCGTTTACACCGAGGATGTCGGGGGTTCGAAACCCTCACCGCCCACAGTTCTTATCTTCTTCTCTAACTTCATCTCCTGATATCGCACAGCTGTGAATTCTGCATGCATGCGAACTTCTTCTTTAGGCGACCTTGCCGCTTCGGCAAGCAGATCCAGAATGCAATCGCCAAGAGCACAGAGAAATCTTGTGAGGTCGAATTGAACTTCAGAATTGCCACGACCGAGTTGGGTTACAAGAATTTTTGCTAAAGGTAATTGCTCGCTCTCGGGAGCAAGGACAGATGCGGTTCTCCAAGCAGTGAGGGCAACTTGGTCATTTGAATCAAAGAGGTGCTCGTGCGTTACAAGTGAGTAATTCTTCTTATCGCCGATTTTTGTGAGTGTGTGAAGTGCTTGGCTCTTTGCCTGGGGATTGGAAGATATCAACTCTGGCTTTAGTCGCTCAACTACAGCCGTGATGTCATGTCGCATCAACGCCCATGAAAGTGTGTCACGAACAAAGAAATCGGGCTCGTGTGAACATTGAGTCACAAGCAGATCGATATAAGAGGGATCTGGATAAGTTCCTGCTGCAAGAGCTGCCTTAAGCCTGACCGACTGATCGTTTGAAGCTAACAGCGACTGCAAAGATGCCATGAGAGGACGCTATCAGTGATGGCCATTCTCCTTATATAGTTTCGCTATGCCTCATTACCTGATCTCCTTTAATGATGGAGATATGAAGTTTCCTCAGGAAGATCTTCCATTGGTTGCAGAAGATGCCCATCGAATCATGATGAAGGCAATTGATGCTGGAGTATGGGTATTCGGGGGAGGCTTTGAAGATTATGACCCCCATGTTGTTGCCGCAGAAGGCACTCGAACTCAGGGCCCTATCAAAGCCAGCAATGTCGTTCTTGGTGGCTTTTGTGTTCTCAAAGTAGAAGACGATGTCGAAGCTGACAATTGGGCTCAGCAATTTGCGGTTGCATGTAGATGCTCTCAAGAAGTTCGCAAATTTATGGAAGATCCAATTCAAGAAGCAGCGCTGAAGAGAAAGTAGTTGCGATATGTCTGAACACCTACGCATCCAATGCATCACAGTTGACTGTGAAAATCCACAGAAACTTGCCGAGTTCTGGTCAGCAGCACTTGATTGGACAATTACAGAAGCTGATGAAATTGGAGTTGTGATTGAACTCCTTGATGGCAGCCCTGAAGTGGGTCGCATTCCTGACATTCTTTTCCTCAAGAATCCAGATAATAAATCTGTAAAGAATAGACTTCATTTTGATTTACGCCCTATCAATCAAGAGGCAGAGGTTGCTCGACTTGAAGCACTAGGTGCCAAGCAAATTGAAATTGGTCAGGCAGATGAGCCCGAAGCCACATGGATTGTGATGGCAGATCCGGAAGGCAACGAATTTTGCGTTCTGCGAGCTCGTCCTAACTAGTTTTCCTCTTCACAGTATTTGTAATCATGATTCTCATGGTGAAGTGTTTGCCGAGTGCGGCATAGAGAATAAGAAGTGGAAGGGCCACTAGAATGGCACCTGCCGCCAAGACGCTTTGATCAGGGATAACTCGGCTAAAAGCCCCTACGCGAGTGAGCGAAGTTGTGATCGGAAAGTATTGATCGCGCTTGAGTAAAGACCAAGCCCAAAAGAAATCGTTATAAATCCAGACACTCATCATGATCCCAAGTGTGATCAAAGGCGCTTTAAGCATCGGAAGTATGACTGAGAAGTAGTGACGCATCACCGATGCACCATCAACTACTGCTGCCTCAGAGAGTTCTTTAGGAATGGATTCCAAATGTGAGTGAAGCACGAAAGTGGCAAATCCAGATTGTAAGGCGATGTGAACAAGAATTACGCCAATGTAATTGTCATAGAGGAGTGTCTTATCACCAAAGAATTCACCTATGAAAATGTAGAGCTTAAATATGGGGTAATAAATGAATTGAGCTGGAAGCATACTTCCTGCAGTGAGAGCCAAAAGGAGTGATTTTCTGAATGGAATACGATATTTTGAAATACCGAAGGCTAGTAAACTTCCAAAGAAAAGAATAAAACTCACACTTGGAATCAAAATTATCATTGTGTTGATGAAGTAGCGAACCACAGCCATTTTTTCCAAAGCTTCGTAATAGTTGTCCAGGCTCACGCGGCTGGGTTTGGAAAGTAAACCGTGTTTGAGGACATCGGAGTATGGCCTAAGAGATTGCAGGAGAACCCAAATAATCGGAAATAACCATATTAGAGCAAAAATAGAGAGCAATAGAGATATCCAACGATCCTTCACGCGTTGGCGAGACCTCTGCGCTTTTATTGGAGTACTCATAAAGTGAATCTATCGCTAAACTCTCATATATGGCCTTGATATCGAGAAACTTTGAAGTTGCTTCAGATACCTATCGCCGCACATATCCTGACACTCCGTTTTTTGATACATGGATTCCACGCGAGATGTTTATCTCGGTTCATTATGACGGAGATGGCAATGCAAGCTTTAGTCGACAAGATAACGGTGTCTATGGCATAGCTCTCGGAAGTTATCCGATCATTCCTGTCGAATGGAAGAACTTTTCAATGGACTCTAGAGGTGTGAAAACTTTGCCATCCCAATACAAGATAGTTGCGGAATGGGATGCTTACTTTGCTCCTACCATCAAAGGTGAACCGAAGTTTTCTTCCTCATCAACTGATGCTGAGATTAATTCCTTCCTTAAAACTCACGCCCCTGATTCATCAGTATTTCCAGGTAACTCTGAAATCTTGAAGTGGATCGAGATTCACTCAGATGGAGCTCTTGTTGCAGTTGCAGCTCTATGCAGATGGCAATCAGGAAGAGTCGTCATCTCATCTGTCGCCACGGATGCCTCTCGTCGAGGTGAAGGATTTGGTAAGCAATTAATGAAGGAGTGCCTCATCGAGGGAGGCCTTTTGGGGGAGAAATACCTTTCTTTAGGGGTTCGCCATTCGAATGAGAGCGCGATTGCGCTCTATAACAAGACTGGCTTCACATTGATGCACAACTTCACTTACTGCGAAAGACGCTAAACTCACACCATGTCTCAAGAGGGAACAGTCGCTCGTTTGCGGGTCTATCGCAAGACTTATATTGCGATGCTCGTTTCCTCAACTCTGAGCCTGATCGCATCATTGGTGCTTTCATATGATGCAGTAAAGCTTGCGGGAAGCCCAACTTCGAAACTTGCCTGCGATATCAATGCAATTGTCTCTTGCGGCAAGGTGGCAAAGTCATGGCAATCGAGTGTTCTTGGTTTTCCAAATGCATTCATTGGTTTAATGCTTGAACCTGTGATCATCACTCTTGCAATCGCAGGACTATCTCTAGTGGCATTCCCTCGCTTATTCCTCAAGATTGCACATGTCGGATATGGCCTTGGTCTGTTATTTGCTCTCTGGCTCTTGTCCCAATCATTCTTTGTCATTAAGGCTTTTTGCCCATGGTGTCTATTGGTGACAGCTTCCACAATCACAGTTTTTTCCACCATGACGCGAATTACTATGATGGAAAATACATGGGGACTTTCTCCTGAGCGCCATGCAAAGGTTGTCGATTTCCTTGAACGGGGCTGGGGTCGTGTGATCTACACAGTTGTATATGCATTCTTGATCCTTGCTATCTACTTCAAATATGGAAAGTACTTCATGCCATGAAAGCATCACCGAGTGATCAGCAAGCAATTCTTGAAGTACAGCATTTAGACGATCAATTAGCCGCCCTTACTCTCCGCGAAGAAACTCTCCCTGAGACAGCATTGCTGAGTGCAACCACGATCAAGCGCAACAATGTTCGCGACCTGCGTATCGCTGCCGAAACTGAGAGAACTGATGTTAAGCGTGAACTCGCTCGCGCTGAAGGCGATGTTGAACAGATCGTCTCTCGCATTGAACGCGATGAGAAGCGCCTGAACTCTGGAACTGGAACACCAAAAGAGCTTGAACAGACTCAGCATGAACTTGTGACTTTGGGTCTTCGTCGCGCAGAACTTGAAGAAGCAGAACTGACCATCATGGTGACAGTAGAGGCAATCACTAACCGAATCACAGAACTTTCTGCTCAAGAAGATGCTCTCAACACTGAAATCGCAGATATCGAAATCAAGAGAGAAAATGCGCTCACCATTATCATCAATGAACGCGCAGCAGTTTCAGAGAAGCGAGCTGCAATAGCTGCTCCAATCGCCCAAGACCTCAAAGATCTCTACGCGAAAATTGCTGGTGACAATGGTGGAAATGGAGCTGCGATGCTGGTTGGAAATGAGTGCATGGGCTGTCGCCTCACCATTAATACAACTGAAGTTCAGCGAATTGGAACACTGCCAGAAGATGAAGTAGTTCGTTGCGAACAATGTCGATGCATCTTGGTGCGTGGCTAACACATGGCACGCGCTTTTCGATTAACAGCAGATGGTGGATCTAGAGGCAATCCAGGCCCAGCAGGTTATGGCGCAGTAGTTACTGAAGGCTCCACAATTCTTGCTGAGCTCTTTGATGTGATTGGAATAGCAACAAACAATGTTGCTGAATACAGCGGACTTTTAGCTGGTCTCACACACATTCATCAATTAGATCCAGAGGCGACGGTAGAGGTGGCCATGGATTCGAAGTTGGTTGTGGAACAAATGTCTGGAAGATGGCAGATCAAGCATGCCGATATGCGCGACTTAGCTAAACAGTGCCGCGATGCTCATAACCCTTCCCTTGTCACATATAAGTGGATTCCACGAGATGAGAACTCTCATGCAGATCGATTGGCTAACAAGGCACTCGATGGTGGAGCAGCGCATAAGCCAGAAGCTGTAGTTCAGCAGAATTTTCTGACAGATCGACTTCGCAGCAACGAAGTGCCAACCATGATTTATCTGATTCGACACGGTGAAACCATCTTGACTCCAACTCGTAAGTTTTCAGGAATTGGCGCACTTGACCCTGAACTCACTGCAGATGGTTTAGCTCAAGCGGAGCTAGTAGCTGCTGAAGTAGCAAAACTTAATCCTGAGGTTCTTATCTCTTCTCCTTTGCAGCGCACACGACAGACAGCGGCTGCGATCTCCCGCGCAACCAATCTCGAGCCCATCATGAGTGAGGATTGGTTTGAACTCTCATTTGGTGATTGGGATGGAAAATCCATTGAGGAAGTAAAGGCAGAAGATCCAGCGGCATACCAAGCATGGCTTAACTCCACCTCCTATCGACCAGGTGGCGGAGAGTCCTATGACCAAGCTGCAGAGCGAATTGAGATTGCGTTAGAGCGTATTGCTGCTGAATATCCAGGTAAGCGCGTTGTTATCGTCACCCATAATGGAGTGATCAAAACTGCAATCAAATTGGCTTTTGGAGGACCTGCAGATGCGGTCTTTCATATGGATGCATCCCCATGCTCAATTTCGAGCATTTCAATCTGGCCATCAGATGGCTTAAGAGCTGTCCGAAGCCTTAACGAACGCGGACATCTCAGGTAAGAGAAGTTACGCCCAGAGCTCGCTGACTTTTTGAGTACGAGCAAGGCGTCCCGGCAATTCGTAATACATAAAGTTGGTGTTCTGCTCATCAATGGTGCGAGCTGCATCCATGATGTAACCATTCCACTCAAATCCTGTTGTTGTGTGAGCATCTTCAATCAATGTGATGTCATAGCCTGCTTCGAGTGCTGCCTGAGAAGTGTGGCGAACGCAATTGTTAGTCTCAGCTCCACAGATGTAGAGATGGCCGATATTCAAACTCTCTAAGATTGATTCAAGATTTGTCTCTTCAAATGAGCTGCGATAGCGCTTCTCTACAATCTCTTCACCGTTTGCTGGCAGAAGTTCAGGAACTATCTGCCATCCATCTGAGTGGAGGGGTAGATCTTCTGCTGAATGGCGAACCCAAATCACTGGAATTGATGCACTGCGAGCCTTCGCGACAGCTTCTGCCATATTGGCGACCTTTGCATCACGCTCATACGCATCCTTCACAACATTTACTTGAACATCGATGACAATGAGTGCTGCCTCTGTGCGATTTGGTTTCGTAGCCATGAAGTAAGCGTAGACTGAAAATATGAATCTCAACGACAGGGTAGTTCTAGTAACAGGTGCTGGCAGCGGCATGGGGCGTGAATTGACACTAGAACTTGTGCGACGGGGTGCAAAAGTTGCAGCCATGGACATGCGACTTCAGAGCTTGCAAGAGACGAAGGCGTTGGCAGGTGCCCGCGTTGGAACATTTCTCCTTGATGTCACAGATAGAGCAGCAGTTGCCGCTCTGCCAGCTCGCATTGAGGCAGAGCTAGGACCAGTTGATATCGTGATTAATAATGCAGGAATCATCCAGCCCTTTATTCCAATTCAAGATCTAACAATGGAGCAAGCGGAGAAGGTGATGGATGTGAACTTCTACGGCCCACTCACCATGATCAAGGCATTCTTGCCAGGGCTGCTGCAACGCCCTCAGGCACATATTCTCAATGTGAGTTCCATGGGTGCATACGCACCTGTCCCTGGTCAGAGCGTCTATGGCGCTTCCAAGGCAGCCTTGAAGCTAATGACAGAAGGGTTGCGCTCTGAATTAAAGGGCACATCAGTGGGAGTGACAATCGCTTTTCCTGGCGCCGTCGATACAAATATCACCACAAACTCTGGTTTGCAGATGCCAGAAACTCAAGGCAAGAGCTTTCCTATGACGCAAGCTTCAGTTGCCGCAAAGATCATGGTGGATGCAATTGAAAAAGGAAAAGCCCGAATCACTGTAGGTAAAGATGCGAGAATGATGGATCGTCTCTCAAGGCTGAATCCAGTATTTGCAGCTAACCTGATCTACAAACAGATGAAATCTCTCTTAGGTTAATTACGCAGGTAATCAATAATCTTTTGGTGATCTACCTGTAAGCCTTTGTATTCGATAGTTTCAGGGCGAAGAGTCGACAGAGTCTCTGCAAAAGCCAGTGAGGCTTCAGGATCTTCCTTGATCCAACGAAGAGGTTCTACTCGATTACGGATTGTAAAGAACATATAGTCATCATCAATTGAGCGAGTAAGAGTCTGTCTCTCGGTTCGCCACCAATAATCTTCAGGCTCTGCATCGGCATGGATAGAGCTGGGTTGATGAAGATCTTGAGTGCTGTGTAGCGACCAATTCTTTCTCCATGCAGGACGCTCTGCTGTTATCTTGTCAAAGGTTGCTGTCATGTATGGGGCAAGTGCTGTCGCAAATCCAGGAACTGGAGTGTGAACTGCATCCATCCCTTTTCCAATTTTCTCGGACAGCTTCCATCTCGATGGAAAGAGAACTGCTCCTGCAACTATGACCCACTCGCCATTTTCTCGATGAAGAACAACAAGATCTTCACCTATGATTGTTGCCACGGCTAGAACTGGTGGTTGGTTTTTAATATTTGATGTCACATTGGATGGGATATGCGTGATGGCATCTTTCGTGAAGTGATAACTTTCCGAATGGAACTCAGATAAGTTGCCCACAATCCGATAGTTGAGTTCATCAATGGCATCAAAGTGGCCAGGCAGTTCTTGATAGACCACAGATCTCTGCTGGGAGGCCAGATGGGCTCGTTCGGGGATCTGCTCCAGGAGATCCTCTCCTGCCTCTATCCACTGGGCTCGGTCGAGTGAGCGCAGCCCCATCATCAGCTTGAACGGCTTGGCGTCGCTGGGCGGGGGATAGATGAAGGTCACACCCCAAGTATCTCCCACGGAGCCGTCTCAATTTGAACCCCCATGCGGGAGCGTGATACTCTCATTTACGCAACACCAATGTTGCGTAAATCGGAGGGCATAGAAATGCTGGCTAACTTCCTTATCGGTCTTCGTGAAGGGCTTGAAGCTGCCCTCGTAGTGGGTATTTTGATTGCCTATCTGCGAAAGATTGGCCAAGGAGAACGCACTCGCGTGATCTGGGCTGGAGTCTTTAGCGCGTTGGCAGCATCCGCCGCTTTCGGTTCATTCTTTACCATCTCCTCTTTTGAGTTAGAGGGCGATGCAGAGCCATTTGTATCAGGAACTCTCTCAGTAGTTGCCGGTGGATTGATTACATGGATGATCCTCTGGCTTGCAAAGAAAGCTCGATTCCTTAAGCAAGAACTTGAAGGTGCGATGGATCGCGCTATTGCAACAGGGACAGGATCTCTCTTTGCTCTCGCATTTTTCTCAGTTGGTCGCGAAGGCCTTGAGACAGCAATCTTTATCTGGAATGGTGCGCTTGCAAATGACAGCACATTCACAGTACTTGTAGGAACATTCCTAGGTCTTGGAGTGTCAGTTGTATTGGGTTACCTCCTCTATCGCGGAGCACTTAAGGTCGACATTGGAAAGTTCTTCCGCTATAGCGGAATCGCACTCGTATTTGTTGCAGCAGGAATGTTCAGCTATGCAGTGCATGAGTTCCAGGAGATCAATATTCTCCCAGGCGATGCAAATAAGCTCTATGACATCTCAGGAGTAATTGCCAAGGACAGCATCTTGGGTTCAATCCTGAAGGGTGCTCTGAACTTCACACCAACACCATCTGTTCTCCAGTCAATTGTCTGGGCAGCATATGTAATCCCTGTGGGATATTCCTTCTTCAAAAAGCCTAAGAAAGTCGCAGTTCCAGCGGCGTAAGCAATCCCTTGAAAGTAAACCCTCACAGAAATCTGTGGGGGTTTACTTCTTTTCGAAATCAAGGCCTAGAATTGATTCATGCCAGTTGCAGACGGTTCCCGTGAGAAACATTTTCCCGCCATAGAAAAGAAGTATGGCGAGAAGATGAGTTACTGGTTCAAAGTTATGAAAGATCTTGATGGCAAGAAGTATCCAGAGCAGATCGCCTTTCTCCGTGAAAACTACGGGTTTTCACAGGCCCATGCCAATGCACTGGTGATGTATTCACGAGGTTCAGAGAGTTCTAAGAGATTTGAAACTCCTGCCCAGTATTACAAGACAATTGATCCTAAGCAGGCAAAGACAGTGAAGGCGATATTTAAGGCTATTCAAAGCAAATACCCGAAGCTAGAGCTCGTAATCGCTTGGAATCAGCCAATGCTTAAATTAGGTAAGAGCTACATATTCGGAGTTTCAGTTGCAACCAATCACATTTTGATTGCTCCATGGGATCAGGCCGTTCTCAAGAAATACACCCCGAAATTTGCGGAGTTTAAAGTCAATAAGAAGACGATTGCACTTCCCAACGATTGGGAAGTTGACGAGAAGTTACTTCAGGCGATGATTAAAGATAGTTTGGCAGGACTGAAGTAGTGAACGAATACGAGCAAGAAGTTCAAGAGCGTTGGGGCGATACCGAGGCATACCAGCAATCGCTTTCACGGACTAGTCGATATACCCAGGCAGATTTTGCAGCGGCAAAAGTGGATCAAGAGGCAGCCACCGAACTCTTCGTCTTCGCCTACGGCAACTCACTTCCTATCGATTCACCTAAAGCCCAGGAAGCTGTTCTGGCCCACAGGCAAGCAATCACCAAATGGTTCTATGACTGCTCTGTTCAAATGCAGAAGGGTCTAGCGCAGATGTATATCTCAGACCCCCGCTTTAAGAGTTATTACGATGGCCGTGTCAATGGACTTGCTCAATATGTCCATGATGCGATTATGGCTCAGTAGATAGCCACTTCAAGGAGGCAAATATGGACTCAGACGAAGTTCGCGAATTTTGGAGTGAATATGACTGGGATTGGAAAACACCTGCCGATGTGCAGATATTTGTTGAGCACGCTATAGAGACAGGGTGCTATGAATACTCTCTTGAAGCTTTTGACTATTTCGGCGGTGGATCATCAGGTGAAGATTGGTACACAAACTGGTGGAGCCCTGTTCATGAGGCAATCGCAGATTGCGTTGAGACTTTCTCCGAAACAGATATAAAGGAAGTCGTGTCAATTCTTTTAAAGCCATTTGATGATTATTGGGATAATGGGGATCAAGCAATTTACGACGCACTCTTAGAGTGTTATCCGCAATTTCTTCAGGAGGTTCCTAACTT